>DNXU01000555.1 GCA_003505715.1 Cyanobacteria bacterium UBA8803
AGGCAAGCCTGAGTAGTTTATCTCATGGTTTTCCAGGCGATCGCAACATAGAGAGCTACACTCATACTGACCCAGATCGGTATCCCAAAGGCTTAACGGTTCAAGCAGTAACCGCAGCAGCAGAAGAACACCGGGTAACTGTTCATGCCCTGGGTATGGGAAATAACAATCTTACCGTCCAGTCGTTTAGAGCGATCGCTATGGGTACGGGCGGTCAATGTGCTGCGGTCAAAGATGCCAAAGAGGTCATCAGCCAGATCGTATCGGTATTGACTAACGAGTTCCGCGATTTGGAGTTTGATGGCAAGGTATTGGATACTCTAGAGCATCTGGGTTCTATGGATGTAATGGCCACAGCTGACACCCTGAGTTGTTCGAGACTGCAAGTCACTAGCGCGATCGCCCGTCTGGGTAAGCGTGGCTTTTTAGAGTAAATCAGTTAAATAGCGACTCGCCCCTACAATCGCTATTTGCCCCCATAATAAAAGGCAATTTCTTTATCTTTTAGCGGAGCAAAACCAGCATCGTTCAACATTTGATTGAGTTCGTCTTGGGGAATGTGTTTTGCGCCAATGCGAACAATACGCGATCGCATAGTATTAGATACGCCGCTACGCTGCCTGCCTGCTTCCAGTCCCATCACCTTGTTATAAAGTTCCAGTTTGGTCGCAGGAATGGGAGACCCGTCAAAGTCGATTCCTGTGGCGATCGCTTGATCTACCGCATCAGCACCTAGATTTGTTTCAGCAGACATGACAAATAAGGATAAGGGGTTACCAAAGTATTTTACCAATGGCGATCCCATTGGCCAAGCCAACAGTTTTGCCCTTTCCTGTTGTAATATACAAACTAAATTCCCACTGGGAACCAAATTAGCCGCAAACTGGAGGTTTGATTGATGGAACAAGATCAAGGAGAAAAGCAACGAACCTCCAGGCGCAGTTTTTTAGGACAGGCGCTCACCGCAGCAGGAACAGCCATTGCTGCGCCATCATTGATTGAGAGGGCAAAAGCTGCTCAAGAAGAACTCTCTGTCCAATCTCCTGGAGGCGAAATGACTATAACGCTGATGGTAAATGGCCAGTCGCGATCGCTCACTATTGAGCCACGGGTAACGCTGTTGGATGCCCTGCGGGAAAACTTGGAACTTACGGGTAGTAAAAAGGGTTGCGATCACGGCCAGTGCGGAGCCTGTACGGTTCTTATTGATGGACAGCGAGTCTACTCCTGTCTCTCTCTGGCGGTAATGCAAGAGGGTAAGCAAATTGTAACCATTGAAGGACTCGCCAAAGGCGATGTCCTCCATCCAGTGCAAGCGGCGTTTATCGATAATGATGGTTTTCAGTGCGGCTATTGCACGCCAGGGCAAATTTGCGCCTCAGTTGCCCTCCTTGAGGAAGTCAAGCGGGGTTGTGCTAGCGCTGTCACAGCTGATCTCAACCGTCCGCTACAACTTGGGGAACTATCCGAAGCGGAAATCAAAGAACGCTTAAGCGGTAACCTCTGCCGATGCAGTGCTTACAACGGTATCGTTGCCGCAGTACAGCAAGCCATCGGGCAAACGCCTCCCTCTGCTGCTGCAACCATGATGGTGACTGAACCGGAGGAGATGCCAGCATGAACAATTTCTCCTACTTCCGCGCTACTTCAGTTCAAGATGCGGTTCAGCGAGCATCTAGCGATCGGGAGGCGATGTTTATTGCAGGAGGCACTAACCTGGTTGACCGGATGAAAGCCTTTCTGGATGAGCCATCCCAACTCATCGATATTTCCCGCCTCCAGATGCAGCGCATTGAACCAATCGCAGGAGGCGGTTTACGCATTGGTGGGTTGGTAAGCAATACAGCAGTTGCGGATCATCCCGATATTAGGCGCAATTATCCGATGTTATCGAGGGCAATTCTGTCCGGTGCCTCTCAGCAAATTCGCAACGTTGCCTCCGTTGGTGGGAATATATTGCAACGGACACGCTGTCCCTACTACTATGATACCGCTTTCCCCTGCAATAAACGGGAACCAGGCAGCGGCTGTCCGGCGGCAACTGGGATTAACCGAATGCACGCCATATTGGGAGCAAGCAACCAGTGCGTGGCAGTCCATCCCTCAGATATGGCTGTTGCCATGGCGGCGTTGGATGCCATGGTTGAAGTGGAAGGTGCAAAGGGCAAGCGGCAGATTCCTTTTACAGACTTCCACCGTCTACCGGGCGATACACCCCAACAGGACACCAACTTAGAGCCAGGAGAAATGATTACGGCTGTGGTGCTGCCACCTTTACCGTTTGCCCAGTCAGGCGTTTATCTTAAGTTGCGAGATCGGGCTTCCTATTCCTTTGCGTTAGTCTCCGTTGCCGCAGCTATCGAGCTGGCTGGTGACAGGATTAAAGATGTGCGGTTAGCAATGGGTGGCGTTGCTCATAAGCCTTGGCGTCCTACCGAGGCGGAGCAGTTTTTGATTGGCAAACCTGCCGACGCAGCAACCTTTCAGCAGGCGGCAGAGATGGCTTTACAGGGAGCCAAACCACTGACTCACAACAGCTTCAAAGTGGAATTAGCTAAACGTGCTATCAAGCGATCGCTCGCAGTATCAGCCAAAGGAGGAGGTGTAGCATGAGCAAGGTTATTGGTACGGCTGTGTCGCGCCAAGATGGACGCGCTAAGGTGACGGGTACGGCAACCTACGCCGCAGAACACCAAATTCCGGGACTGGTTCATGGGTATTTAGTCACAGCTACTATTGCTAACGGACGGATTAAAAGCATCGACACGAGTGCAGCTCAAAAGGCACCGGGGGTAATTGCGGTTTTCACCCATAAAAACGCCCCCCCCATGTTCAAGCCTACCAATAACTTCATGACCTCCAAAATCTACGAGGCCCGTCTGCCCTTGTCAGATGATAAAGTTCATTATGGTGGGCAAATTATTGGCTTAGTCGTTGCAGATACCTGGGAGCGATCGCGCCACGCCGCACACCTGGTTAAGGTTGAATACGAGACGCAAAAACCTCTGCTAGACCCAAACAATGCCACGTTTAAAGAAGCGATTTCCATGTTTGGGGAATCCTTTGTCTTGGAGAAGGGGCAGTTTGCCACCGGGGATTTCACTACAGCGATGGCAGATGCCGCAGCCAAAATTGAAGTTACCTACACAACTTCTACAGAACTACACGCCCCGATGGAACCCCATGCTATTATTGCCCATTGGCAGGGGCAGGAGGCCGTCACCATCTATGAACCCTCCCAATGGGTGATAAATACCCAGCGCACCTACGCGGAACTATTCGGTATCCCTGCGGAAAAGGTACGTGTAGTGACACCCTTCCTTGGTGGTGCCTTTGGTTGCAAAGCCTTCCCTTGGCCCCACGGTGTTCTTTGTGCAGCGGCAGCACGGCAGATTCAGCGCCCCCTCAAAGTAGTCCTCAGTCGCCGACAGATGACAGCAAATACCGGACATCGTTCGGAAACTGAGCAAAGGCTTAGTCTGGTGGCAAAGGGGGATGGGATGCTGAGTGCGATCGCTCACGAGGCAAAATCCTACACATCTCCGGTGGATGTCTTTGCCGAGCCTTGTACAGGTATTACCCCAGTGATGTACGGTGCGCCTAACCTGCGGCTGAACCAAGAAATCGCCGTGATGAACATTGGTACACCGACATTCATGCGGGCACCAGGGGAAAATCCAGGGTTGTGGGCCATAGAATCAGCCATGGATGAATTGGCTTGGGCGTTGCAATTAGATCCGGTGGAACTGCGGCTGAAAAATGAAGCTAAGGCACACCAGAAGACAGGGTTACCTTTCTCTGCGAAGCATTTCGCTGATTGCCTCAAAGTGGGTGCAGAACAATTTGGCTGGCAAGACCGGAAAATGCAGGTGCGATCGCTCACCCGTGACGGTAAACTCATTGGTTGGGGCATGGCGGGTGCTACTTTCCCTGGATACCGAGGTAAAACTTCCGTCAAAGTACGTCTATTACCCGATGGTAAAGTCCATGTTCTCACAGCTGGTAATGACATGGGTACGGGTGCCTATACGGTAGTTGCTGTCACAGCAGCAGAAGCGCTGGGAGTACCTGTGGAAAATGTGCGGGTGGAGATGGGCGACTCTTTGCTACCAGATGGCGGCATAGCAGGGGGTTCCCAAATGACGGCATCCCTGGCTCCCGCAGTCATGCAAGCCTGTCAGGATGTCCTCAAAGCTGCTAACTGTACGACTGGATCAGATGCCTGTGCTGCCCTGCGGCAATCGGGACGAGCAGCCTTTGAAGCCACAGCGTCCTCCGCGCCCGGTGCAGAAGGGAAGAAATGGGCCTTTCAGTCTTGGGGTTCCCACTTCTGCGAAGTTGCTGTGGATGAGGAGATTGGCAGATTACGAGTAACCCGTTGGGTGTCGGTGATGGACATCGGGCGAGTAATGAACGCTAAGACTGCTGCAAGTCAGGTACGCGGCGGAGTAATTATGGGCATTGGGCAAGCTTTGATGGAAGAGTGTCACTTTGACCCGAATCTCGGTAATCCTGTAGTTTATGACCTAGCCACGTATCACTTTCCCGCTCATGCAGATATTCCGCGCATTGAGGTAGCGTTTGTGGGTGAACCCGATTTGAACTTTAACCCAGTGGGTGCAAGAGGTGTCGGTGAGATTGGGATTACGGGCGTTGCGGCTGCTGTTGCCAATGCGGTTTACCACGCAACGGGTAAGCGGTTGCGGAGTTTGCCCCTGACACCCGATAAGTTAATTGGTTGAAGATGGCTAAAGATGTTTTCCATCAACAAGTTAAAAATGCCTTAATCAAAGATGGATGGAATATAGCGCTTCCCAAGCAAGTGAGGTACAGCTTCTAAGCTACAAGCCTTAGTTTCAGCAAGCTCGATGTACCTCAGCAGA
>DNXU01000487.1 GCA_003505715.1 Cyanobacteria bacterium UBA8803
TAAAAAATAAAGGGGAAAAAGGAGAGCAATTCCTTTTTCCCCTTTATTTTTTAAGGGCAAGTTGCAGCCAAACCGACCTTCTGTACCTTAGGCAGGGTGTGGGGTGTATCTTACACCCCACACTCGATATAGGTATAAAGAATAACCAAGTTATGTAAACGGATAAAAACATCATCCTTTAGAGGGATAGCCAAAAAAAGCTCCTCCTGCGATTCTCTCTTAAAGAAGTCCAAAATAATATTTTTATTAATTTAATGAATAGTGCGACATTTATTATCTAGGATAGAGCAATACAGCTATGCGTCAGGATTGCAGAGCATTGCTAGCCTTAGGCATCAGGCAAAGTTCTCTTAGCATTTAGGTGTTGGTATGCCCATAGCTCGTGTTATGCATCTATGTCTGAAATATCTGAACATTACTGTTGCTAGCTGGTATTTTTCCCTGGCTTTACCCCAACCTCTAATGGCAACTGCTCTTAAGCCAGTTCCGTCGGATGTACCAGCAAGAACGAATCAAGATTTAGAAACTGAGGCAGAGCGGCTGTTTCAGGAGGGCACAGAGCAGTTGCATATAGGCCAACGCTTAGAAGCAGCGCACGCTTTTGAGCAAGCTTTAGCAATTTACAGGCAAGAATTAGGTAACCCCGATCGCGAATTAAAAATCCTGACCGCTTTAGCCGATGCTTACAATTCTTTAGGAAAATACGAACAGGCGATAGAGTCGGCTCAAGTTAGCTTAGTCTTGGCAGAAACTCTCCAAAACGATCGGGCTAAGGCTACAGCTTCCCTAAGCCTAGCGAATGCTTACCAATCTTTGGGATTGAGTCCAAGTGAGTATCAAAAAGCGAAAAAGGCGGCAATAACTGGCTTAACTACAGCTTGGCAAGTTCAAGATCGCGGCTTAGAAGCAAAGGCACTAGCCATTCTGGGCAGTATTTACCAAGCCACAAAGCAAGAGCGATGGGCGATTGCTTTTGCCACCCAAGGATTGCAAGTGGCAGAGGAAAACAACATTTCCAGCACAGCGGCATCTTCAAGATTGACCTTAGCTGGCACTTACCTGAACTTGGGATACTATCAGCGAGTTATTGCCTACAGCGAGCAAGGTTGGCATGAAGTAAAATCCCTTCACCAACCCGAGGTAGAATCAGCTACCTCAGTAATGTTGGGGATAGCGTATTTGGGAGTAGGTAATGCCAAAAAATCTAGGGAATTGGCTGAAGCAGGATTAGCTAAAGCCCAAGAAATCAATAGCCCGCTTATGGAAGCGCTAGCTCTGATTGTTTTAAGCCTAAGTTACCATTATTCGGAAGACTCCCAAACAGCGATTGACTTAATTAACCAAAGCCGCATTATTGCTAAAGGAGAAAATAACCGCAATTTAGAAGGACTTACCTTAGAAGTTGCCGCTGAAATATATAGAAATTCTCATCAGATAGATTTGGCGATCGCTGCCTATCAAGAGGCAATTGCCCTTACAGAGAGTTACAGTGCTAAAGCCGGACTAGCCCGCATTTATCAGGGCTTAAATCTGTTAGGAACTGCTAGTACATATTACAAGCAGGCTATTAACAAGAATGAAAAACAAGTTTGGCGGCGAATTCCCGGATTGCCGATTTGGTTGCAAGCATCTTTTCCCCAAGCGATTCAAGACATTCAGGGAGTACCAACCACCGATATTTACCGCTCTTTAACCAATTTGCTCTTGTTGCAAAAGCGGATGCGGGAAGCGCAGCAGATCTTAGAAATTCTGCCAGTACAAGAGTTACGGGAGTATACAGGCGATTCTCTATTCAATGAAGTTAATAGTGAACCCATTAGTCTAGCGATCGCGCCAGTTGAGGAGCAAATTCTCAAAGAGTATGGGAGCTTAATTGCCTTTGGATCTCTGCTGGAGAAATGCCAGCAAACTCGTTGTCCCAAGCTGGCAGAATTGTCTGAGCAGCGCCAGGTCCTGACCCAGAATTATTATCAAGCGTTAGAACGATTAGAAAATATTATCCGCAACAACCGTCGGGCTGATGATGCATACCTCGATCCCAATGAGTTGGCTCAAAAAGCCCAACAAATTTTGTCTGCTCAACCCAATACTTTACTGATTTATCCCTTAGTGCTGAAGGATAAAACCTGGTTGCTGTGGGTATCACAGGGGGGCATTTTAAAAACTGTAGAAGTGACCGATGTCACTCAAACCCAACTAGAAATAACGGTCTTGAGGTTTCGCCAGTTATTGCAAAATCGTCTTTCCAATATTGATGAGTTGCAGGCAACGAGTAAGCAACTGTACGATTGGCTGATCGCTCCGTTGGAAACTGAACTGAAAGCGAATGATATTCGTCATTTGGTCTTTGCTCTAGACCGCTCAACTCGCTATATCCCTATGAGCGCCTTGTTCGATGGAAAAAACTACCTGATTGAAAATTATACAGTGTCAACGGTGCTATCTGCTAACTTTACCCATGCTCCCTCAATCCTGAGCGATCGCCACCTAAAAGGTCAAGATGTAGCTACCTCTGGAGGAACAGCCAAAAATTTGTCACAAACTGCACCTATTGAGCCAAACCTTCCAGATATTTCCGTTTTAGCTTTGGGAGTTTCCAAGGGTATGAAAGGTTTTCAACCCATGCCCAATGTCTCCGCAGAGTTAGACACGATTGTACGGCAAGATTTAGTCGATCCCAAAGGGATTTATCCAGGTCAGAAGTTTATCGATGAAAACTTTGACTTATGGGCTTTGCGAGACAATTTATCCGCTCATAATATCTTACATATAGCGACCCATGGTGAATTTTTGCCTGGGCCAATTAATCGGTCTTATCTACTGCTGGGGACGGGTGAGAAGTTGGCAATTCCCGATATCGAAACTTGGCTGGATTTGCGCCATATCGATCTAGTCGTACTATCATCCTGTGAAACAGCGCTGGGGGGTCCGGGACTCAACGGTAGAGAGATTGCAGCTATTAGTTACTACTTTCTTAAAGGCGGGGCAAAAACTGCGATCGCTTCCTTGTGGAATGTTAATGATCGCAGTACCCGCCTGTTAATGGAGCAGTTTTACCAAAATTTAGCCGGAGGAACGCCTGAATCACCTATAAAGAAAGCAGAGGCGCTGCGTCAAGCCCAACTCGCCTTACTGACAGGTAAGGATATATTCACCGTGGAGCGGCAAGGTGAGAATAGGTTATTCTTGGGTAATAAGAGTCCTTTTAGCCATCCTTATTATTGGTCGTCGTTTATTTTGATGGGGCTATAAACTGAGTAGCTTATAGGATATTGGTTTAATTATTGTAGGGGCGGGTTTTGCCTAGATTTAACGGCAAACCAGCCGCATCTATATCACCAAACCCCCCCTACAAAACATCCTGATTAATGTATTAGCGACGATTTCCTAACCATTTAGCGGCCATGACACCCAGGATACCTGCAACTAAAGGATTGCTGAGAAACTTCAAGATCGCAGGTTGTTCGGCTAAAACATCCTGGAAGATGTCGGGATGATTGTGATAAGTGAAGGCTGCTAATTTACTAACATCATCAGCCGTCATACGATTGGGGTGGCGAGTCGAAAGACCTAGCTGCCGTTCTAAATCGCGATCGCTCAATCCTCGTTTACCCAGCTGCTTGAAAAACTCCCGAGCCACATCATCTCGTTCGTTGGGTTTAATTTGCGCGATCGCCTGTTGTAGTTCTGGTTCCATCTGATGGGGGGGAATGCGATCGTGATGC
>DNXU01000407.1:0-6470 GCA_003505715.1 Cyanobacteria bacterium UBA8803
AACCAACAACCAACAACTAATCAACTTTAAATCGGTCGGCGCTGGTTTGGAGATTTTGAGCCATGGCTAAGAGTTCTTTAAAAGATGTGGAAATCGAGAGAGAATCTGCTGAAGTTGTGTTGGCAATTCCAGCTACGTTAGTCATGGTTTGGGTTACGGATTGGAACTCTTGGGTTTGTAATTGAGTAGCTTGGGTAATCCCTTCCACTAGTTCGCTGATTTTGCTGGTGGCGGAGACGATCGCATTCAAGGTTTGACGGGTGTCGGTGACTAGGTTGGTGCCTTGGGCGACTTGCTCAATACCTGTCTCCATGGCGGTGGCAACTTCGGCTGTACCTTGCTGGATTTCTTGCACTAGTTGCTCGATTTCGCGGGTGGCTTCGGCGGACTGGCGGGCGAGAGAACGGACTTCGTCGGCGACGACGGCGAAACCGCGTCCGTATTCGCCGGCTCTGGTGGCTTCGATGGAGGCGTTGAGCGCTAGTAGTTGGGTTTGAGTGGTAAAGTTACCAATTAAGTTGACTACTTTGGATACTTTTTGAGTGGATTCGCTCAAGCGTTTGATCCGTTTGCTGGTTTCGGCTACTGTCTCGCGGATGTCTAATATCCCTTCGACGGTGCGGTTCATGGCGGCATCCCCTTCCCGGACGGTTTGGTTGGCTTGTTGGGCAGCGGCTTCTACCTGTTGGGCGCTCCGTTCTACTGCTATTGTAGAGTTAACCATCATCTGCACTTGCTCTAGGGCGTGGCTCAGGGCTTGGAATTGCTGCTGGGCTTGGCTGGTAAGGCTGGTGATGGCGGTATCGCTCTGTAGGGAGGTTTGGGCAACTTTCCGCGAAGACTCTTGTACCTGTTTGACGATTTGGCGCAGGCTTTGCAGGGTGTTGTTGTAGGCGTCGGCGACGGTGCCTACTTCGTCTTCGGTGAGGGGAGCGCGGACGGTGAGGTCTCCTAACAGGGCGGGCCGTACTGCTGAGAGTAACTGCATTACTCCCTGTTGCAGTTCTTCTTTGGCGTTTTTCTCCCGCTGGGCGGCTTCGGCTAGTTGTTGAGACTGTTTCTGGATCTGTTCGAGAGATTCTGCTTGTTGCAGGGCAATTCCTAATTGGGTAGCCATCTGGACGAGCAGTTTGAGTTCGTCTTCTTCCCAAGCCCGGGGTTCGCTGTTGTGGTAAACGGTGAGTAAGCCCCACAGCTGGTTGCCTTTGAATAGGGGGGCAATCATGTAGGCTTTTGCGCCCCACTGCACTAGCAATTCTTTCTCGAAGGTTAAGTTTTCAGCAGAGCTGATATCGCTGACGGCACTTGATTCGTTTTTGCGATAGATGCCGCCCATGGTTTCTTGCAGTACAGGATCGACGACGCGAGCTGATTCGGTTCCTGCTAGTCTGGTACAAGAACTGCTGATATCTTCGATCGCAAATTCTCCACTCCAGTCCGGGTTAAAGTGGTAGACGGCGACTCGGTCGGTTTTAAATAGTTGCCGGAGTTCTTGGCAAGTCGCCCGCACTAGGCTATCGGGGTTGAGGGTGCCAACTTGTAAGTGTTCGGCAATCCGCTGTCCGGTTTTGTAGAGCAGGTTGATGAAGTTGGTTTCCCGCTGCGCTAGTTTGGCGAATTTGGCTGACTGCTGCTGTACTTGCTGGATGTAGTCTAACCGCTGTAAGGCAATGCCCATGCCTTGAGAGATCTGAGTCAGGGCGGTAATTTCGGTCTCGCTCCAATGCCTTTGTGCGCTGTTCTGGTAGGCACAAAGGACGCCCCATAGTTTGTCGGCGACGAAAATGGGTGCGGTTAGGTAGGCTTTGACCTGGAACTGTTCTAAGATGTCTACATGGCACTGGGAGTGACCTATGGTATAGACATCATCAACGACTAAGGTTTCCCGATGGCGATAGCGACCGCCTTGAGTTTCTTGTAAATAGGTATCCGGCCAAACGGTTTCGATATCCGGACCAACCAGAGGCACCCAGCCGGTGGTGACGGATTCGGCAATAAAGGTGCCGCTCCAGTCGGGATTAAAACGGTAGACAGCGGCGCGATCGCACTTAAATAATTGCCGCACTTCCATGCTCGCCATGCGGTGGATGCTGGTTTCATCCTCCAGTTGATTGAGTTTGGTCAGGATTTTGGAGACGAACTCTTGAGTTTGGGCGATGGTGGTTTGCTCAAAGGAGCGTGCTTGTATTTGTTTGAGGTAGTCTACTCGCTGTAAGGCAATGCCTACTCCTTGACCGATCTGAGTGACAGCGGTGATTTCGGCTTCGTTCCAGTGGCGCGGTCCATTGTTCTGGTAGGCACAAAGAACGCCCCAGAGTTTGTCGGCGACGAAAATTGGTGCGGTCAGGTAGGCTTTAACTTCAAACTGCTCCAAGATGTCTACATGACACTGGGAGTGACCTACTGTATAGATGTCGTCCACGACCAAGGTTTCGGAATTGCGATAGCGACCACCTTGGGTTTCTTGAATATAGGTATCCGGCCAAACGGTTTGGATATCCGGACCAACCAGGGGCACCCAACCCGTGCTAACTGATTCGGCAATAAAGGTGCCGCTCCAGTCGGGATTAAAACGGTAGACAGCGGCGCGATCGCACTTGATTAACTGCCGGACTTCTAGGGCAGCCATGCGATAGATGGTAGTCTCATCCTCAAATTGGCTCAGTTTGGTGAGAATTTTAGAAACAGCCCCTTGGGTTTGGGCGATGGTAGATAATTGAGTGGATTGAGTTTCTAGTTGAGCGAGGTACTCTGCTTGTTCGAGGGCGACGCCAAACTGAGAGGCAACCTGTTTGGCAAACTCAATTTCGGTTTCGCTCCAGTGCCGGGGGCCACTGCATTGATGAATGCACAGCAATCCCCACAGTTCGGTGCCTTTTACTAAGGGCACGACTAGATTGGCTCGCACGTCGAACTGTTTGAGGATGGCAACGTAACAAGCGACTAAATTGGCCTCGTAAATATCGGGACAGGACCAGACGCGCCCCTGCCGATAATTTTCGGCGTGTTTAGCACCAAAGCAGTGGTCGGTAATTTTGGCATTCAAAGCCATGGCATACCCTGGTAGCACGTCTTCGGCGACCACGTCTCCCATATTAAAGTTGGTGGCGGGGTCGAGGCGATACACCATGGCGCGATCGGCTTTAAGTACCTGGCGGATTTCCCGCGAGGTGGTTTGGAAAATCGTATTAACATCTATGGACTGGCGAATCTGGGCGATAATGCGGGTGGTGGCTCGGTCTAAATCGGCACTTTTGGCAATCTGATTAGATTTCTGCTGCAATTGCTTAAAGTAATCAGCTTGTTGTAGGGCGACGCCGAGTTGGTTGCCGACTTGAGTTAGCACTCGGATGTCGGCTTCTTCCCAATGCCGCGGTCCATGATTTTGAAACGCACTGAGCAAACCCCAGAGTTTGTTCTGTTGGGAGATAGCTACTACCAGGCAAGCCTTAGCGCCATAGCTTTCTAACACCTCAACGTGGCATTCGCTCAAACTGCCATCGTAGATATCATTTACTACCAAGGGTTCGTTATTGCGGAAGCGACCCCCCTGATGTTCTTGCAGGTAGGAGTCTTCCCAACCACTCCCGACGAGTTTGGGTAAGCCGCCGGTGTCAGATTCGTAGATAAAGTCACCGAAATAGTCGTCGCGGAACTTATAAATGGTGACCCGCTCTACTTCTAAGAGTCGTCGTACTTCCCGAGCGGCGGTATCAAAAATCTTGTCAATATCTAAGGTTTGGCAGATTTTATCCAGAACTCGGACTAGGGTGCGCTGCCGTTCGGTTTCTAATGCTTGTTGTTCGGTTTGGAGTTGAATCTGTTTGAGGTATTCTGCCTGTTGCAGTGCTACCCCTAGTTGGGTGCTAACTTGAGCGAGTAATTTAACTTCGGTTTCTTCCCAATGCCGGGGGCCGCTGTGTTGGAAGGCGCTGAGTAACCCCCACAGCTGGGAGCCTTGGAAGATGGAGACGACTAGGCAGGATTTAGCGCCGAAGTTTTCGAGAGCCTCAATATGGCAATCGGTCAGAGCAGCATGGTAGATATCATCTACCACCAGGGGTTCGTTTTTACGGAACCGACCGCCTTGGTTTTCTTGTAGATAGGGGTCTTCCCAACCGCTACCAACCAGTTTCGGCCATCCTCCTGACTCGGACTCGTAAACAAAGTCGCCGAAATAGTCTTCGCGGAACTTGTAGATTGTAACCCGCTCGACATTAAGGAGTTTGCGAACTTCTTTGGTAGCAGTCTGGAAAATAGTCTCCAGATCGGCAGTTTGGCGAATCTTTTCCACCGTGCGGGCAACTGCTCGCTCTCGTTCGGCAGTTTGAGCTACTTGCTCGGCTCGCAGTTGCAGTTTTTCTAAGTATTCTGCTTGTTGCAGGGCGACACCAAACTGCCTACCAATCAGCGCTAACATGCTGACTTCCAAGGGGTCCCACTGACGGGGTCCGGAGTTTTGGAAGGCGGCGAGCAATCCCCACAGCTGTTCTCCTTCAAAAATGGGGGCGATCGCGTAAGCTTTAGCTTCAAATTGTTCCAACAAGTCAATGTGACAAGGTTGGTGACCTGCTGTGTAGATATTATTCACAGCAAAGGTTTCTTCGTTGCGATACCGACCGCCTTGGGTATCTTGTAAGTAGGTATCAGTCCAGACTTTTTTGATATTCGGTCCTACCAACGGCACCCAGTCAGAGCCGACGGACTCGGCGACAAAATCACCGCTCCAATCTGGATTAAAGCGGTAGACGGCGACGCGATCGCACATTAGGTAGTGGCGGATTTCGCGAGTCGCGTTATTAAAGACATGCTCGATACTGCCAGAGCGCAGAATATTCTTGAGGATTTTGGCTGCGACTTTACCAACAGTTTTGTGCTGTTGAGCTTGTTGCAGCTGGTTAAGGCGCATTTGCCAGGGTTGGAGTTTGAGGGTAACTTCGGTGACAGCAGACAACAGCAAGTTCACCTCTGCCTCTTGCCAGCGCCGGGAGATCCCAGAGCATTGCTGCACCACCAACAAGCCCCAAACCAACCCATCCAAGAAAATTGGTATACTCAGGCTAGCTTTAACCTGGAACCTTTGCATCAGTTGCAGTTGGTAGGCACTAGGAGCTTTTTGATAGACATGCTCAATCGCTACAACCTGCTGCTGCTGGTAGTCGAGGCGGTCTTGCGCACCAAAGGCGATCGCATTTAGGGTCTCGCCCATGCTGGGAGTATAGCCAGAAAGCAGATTCTCAGCGATTACGGTGCCCTGGGTATCAGTTTGGAAGCGGTAGATCAGGGCTCGATCTACCTGTAAATACTGGCGGATCTCAGCGACAGTAGTAGCGAACAGAGCATCTAGATCGACATCTGAGGCGCGGCGGATTTGGTTAGTAAAACTTAATAACCATTGCCGCTGGCGTTTAAATTGTTGTTCAGCGGTAATGGCTGAATTAGCCTTTTGTCCTGGAGGCAAAGTTTGCGCCCACTTTTCGAGCTGAACAATTTTGTCATAAGTTTCCGCTTTGCCTAAGTCTCCCACCTGTTCGAGGTCATTTTTGAGAGCAGTAACTAATGCTAAAGCCTCATTGGCAGCATCGGGATTGCTTTTAAATCCGGCAGCAATACTTTCGCCGTTAGTCTTACTGGTAGCCGGATCTACATCTGAGGAATGGTGGAGGGTTCCTTCAGAGGATTCGGGGTCTAATAAAGCTGCTGTGAGATCTTCTGGGTTCATATCGCTATCGTTCTTAAACAGATTGTTGTGGGTGAGATTTGTCATGAAAAAAAGTGATATTGAGCTGGAGGGGTAGTTGGTAGATGTAGAGGCAGAGGTTTGGTTAAATAGTTCTGCCCCGATGTATCTGCCACAGGGGGCACTGAGTAATGGCTTTAACATCCAGAACAATATTTCGGCTACCAGGTAGGGTTCCCAAGATGAAAGGTAGAAGCTTAGGTGGGAATAAGCCTGGTGCTGCTGCTTGAAGTTGTTGCAAGTCGTGTAACTCAATATCGTTGACTTGCGGCACTGCTAGGCCGAGGGCGCGATCGCTATTCTGGACTACCATTACTCCCACAGATGCCGTCAATTGCGCTTGGTGCAACAGCGAAGAGCCACCTACCAGATGGTTGAGGTCTATCAACCAGAGCATTTCTCCTCGCCAATTACAAATTCCTAAAACGCAGCTCGGCATCTCTGGAACTGGCAGAATTTCCCTAATAGTTACCCTGATAATTTCTGAAATTTGCGCCAAAGGTAGCAGGGCGGTATCTTCTGTACCAAGGGGAAAACAGAGAACTCGTTCTCTGGTCTCTAAAGGCAGTGGCTCGTCTAAAGTGAGTGGAGCAAAATTCGTAGTTGTTGAACTTAAAAACATAATGTGGTTGTTTGTTGTTTTTTGTTTTTTGTTTGTTTTTTTTTTTTTTTTTTTTTTTTTTTTTTTCTTTTTTTTCTCCCTTTTTTTTTTTTTTTTTTTTGTTTGTTT
>DNXU01000407.1:6547-11764 GCA_003505715.1 Cyanobacteria bacterium UBA8803
AACAAACAACAAACAACTAAACAGCAGTCAATTGTCTAATAATTTGCATTAGCTCTTGCTGATTGACTGGTTTGGATAAGTAGGCATCCGCCCCTAACATTGATCCCCAAAGTTTGTCTGCATCAGTACCTTTAGTTGAGCAAATCACTACGGGGATTTTCTGGGTACTGGCATTAGTCTTGATTTCGCGGCATATTTCAAATCCGCTCTGTCCCGGCAATATCACATCAAGAATCACTAAATCTGGTGTTTGTAATTGAAGTTTAAGTTTGGCCTCCTCTCCATTAGTAACGCTGATTACCCTCAGACCCGCCTGGGAAAGGTAACGGGTGAGTACCTGGGTTTCTGTCAAGCTATCTTCAACCAAAAGAACTGTCATCATACGGTATTTTGTTACGTTATAAAACACTATAGTTGTTAGTTGTTTGTTGGGAAACCAATAACAAACAACCAATAACAAACAACCAATAACAAACAACCAATAACAAACAACCAACAACAAACAACCAATAACAAACAACCAACAACCATTAACTACTGGCATGTAAAGGCTTGGCAGCTGGTAGATACCTCTGCAAAACGCTCAACACTTTCTGCTGTGTGATGGGCTTTGATAAAAAACCGGAAGAGCCGACCATCTTGGCTCGTACCCGATCTACAATCCCGTCATTACCAGTAAGAATAATCACTGGCGTATCTTTAAATAGTGAAACTCGGCGAATCTGAGCGCAAATTTCATATCCGTTAGCAATGGGCATGACCAAATCTAAGAAGATTAAGTCAGGTTTATGCTCGAGTAGCTGGACTAGTGCTTGCACCGAATCTTGAATGTTTATGAAGCGATAGCCAGCTTGGGCAAGAATTTGACCCATGGTTTGGCTATCGATCCTACTGTCATCGATATAGGCGATTAAAGGAGCAGTTGCTTGAGGGGATGAAGGGGTGAGGGATTGAGGCGTTGATGAACTAACAGAATGTAGGGATGAAACTCTATCTTTTTGCTCCTGTATGACATTAGCAGCCTTAGAAGATCCTAAGGAATAGCTCAAGTCTCCAACTTCAATGAGTCCGATTAAGCCTTTACGGATGTAGGGTAAGAGGGATTGGGTTAGGGGTAAAGGAGTCTGTGTTAACTTGACCGCTAAATCTCTCAAAGTGTAATTACCATCGGCTAAGGCAGTGAGGTTGCGGTAGGCATGGGATGAGGTTTGCTGGCGTAATTGTTCAGCTTGCAAGATTTTGGGAGCTAGATTAGGTGAGAAGTCGGCCAAACCGGCTTGCTGCCAATCCTGCCAAGCCTGAAGGGCTTGCCGCCAAGCTTGGTCAGCTCGAATTACAACCCACCCCAAATCGATGGCTTCTTTAGGAATTGGCCTGTAACTCAGTTGTAACCCCGAACGATAACCGTATTGTTCGCCCGATTGGATGATATCGAACAGGATTTCCGTCGTATAGCCTTCAATAACTGCGGCCATCTCCCCTAGCAAGACTTTTCCCTGCCTGACAAGTTCTGCTAAGGAGTCGTAACCCCAACATTGAATCTGCTCTGAAGGGTTATTAACAGTATTGATGACTAGTTGCGGGCATTGTACAGAGATGTGGCGGCACCAACGGCGAACTGGATGCAGATCGCTGGCACAACCAATCAAACCACCTACGGTAAAATACAAGCTCACTCGCAAGGGTTGGATATCTGCAATATGCAAATCTAGCTGGCCTATAAATTGTTCGCTGGCGCAATCTTGAATTCGCTTGACGAGTTCTTCAGTGGTAAATACTACATCTTTCCTGGCTACTGGAGACTTAATTGAGCTAATAGATGAAGGAGTCAGCATTGTGAAAAAATTTTAACTTCAAGAGCAGGCTCTCATTACATTAAATAGATACAATTTGCCCTTTTTTGTTTTAGCAATAAATGTTCTACAGATCGATAAAAATTACATAAAGTTGGGGTAAAGAGGGTTAATTGTTCATTGGTAGCCTAGGTAGTCTAATAGATCGCTGCCATGAACCTAGTGCAGCGCCGCAGAAATAACCCGCCAGTTCAAAAAGTTTAAAAAGCTTACTATAAAAGCTTTCTTCCCTTCTGCATGGCAGCCTCCTGTATAGGAGCTTTCTTGCACTAGAACTATCAACCCTGATTAACCTATCATTCTGTAATTACAGTAATCGCTGTTCTAGATAGTGGTAGATATCTGAAAATTTAATACACCCAATTGGTGAGTTGTATTGCTGTTCATTCCACCCTGTTGAACTAATTGATGGAAAGCACCCTAAACCGGAACGAAACTAACATAATTTCAGTTCGCAGTTGTACATAGCGCAATCGATCTTTGCTCGATCGCTATTACCAAGATTTATCCCAGTGGCCTTTATCCTAAATCGGCCTTTCTTTGATCGTTCCTACTATAACTCAGCAAGTAAGTTAGATCGCAAGGGAATCTCAACAGCTTAATAACTTCGGTGGCATTTAATATTATATTTAACATTGGCCAGCCACGTCACGGGTATTGTTACTCAATCCGGCCAGATAGGTAGCAAAGCAGGGGGAGCTGGGAGNNTAAGAGACTATTTTGTTCTTAGTCTCCAATCCTTAATCTCCATTCCCCATTTCATCAAGTTGTTTTAAATGGGGGACGAATGAATCTGCTGTTCGGTTAGCCAATTCATCACCTTGTCTCCCGCTTGGGATTGGCTAAGGGTTGGAGTAGAGAGATGGGTCTTCAAAATGTTCAGTACCGTCTCGCGATTGATGGGCTTTGTTAAAAAATCTGATGAACCGACCATTTTGGCTCGCGTCCGGTCTATAATGCCGTCTTTGCCTGTCAAAATAATCACTGGCGTGTCTTTGAAAAACGGTACCCGGCGAATTTGGGCACAGATTTCATACCCGTTGGCAATGGGCATCACTAAATCCAAGAAGATTAGGTCTGGTTTTTGAGACATCAATGTCGAGAGTGCTGCGTGCTGATCCCGAATATTGATGAATCGATAGCCAGCCTGGGTGAGAACTTGATTCAGAACCAAGAGATCAATTGAACTGTCATCAATACAGGCAATCAAGGGACCAGATGAGGGAGTCCATTTGGCCGGGGATTTGGCAACGGATGAAGTATCTGTTTCTTCGAGTTCTTGATTGTTTGGCTCTTCGGTGTTATGAACTGTAGGAGGTTCAAGAACAAAGCTCAAGTCTTCAATCTCGATCAGTTTGATTAACCCTTGACGGATATAGGGCAACATGGGTTTGGTTAGCAGCAATAGATTCCGGTTCCACTTAGCCGCTATATCCCTGAAGGTTAGATTACCCTCCATCAAACTGGTCAGATTGCGGTAGACCAGTGGTAAGGTTTGCCGTTCTAATTCCTCAGCTTTTACAATTGTGGGTGCTAGGTTCGGAGAAATTTCTAGCAAGTCTGCAACTTGCCAACTCTCCCAACGGTGCAGTGCTTGCTGCCATGCTTGGTCAGCTGGTACTACTACCAAGGCTGAATTGATAATGTCTTGAGGAATATGACTGTAGTTGATTCGTAATAGTGAAGGAGAGCAAGGTTGTTCCAACAATTGGATAATATCGAATAGGATATCCAGGATGTAGCTTTCAACGACTACTGCCATCTGCTCCTGTGGAACTTTCCCCTGTTTCACCAGTTTGGCTAAAGCATCGTAATTCCAATCTTGAGGCTGATTTAGCTTCTGCATAGCAGCATCCACAAGCAGTTGCGGACAGTGCCGAGAGATCTGGCGATGCCAACTGCGCATTGGATGTACACCACTGCCACCACAAATTGAACCATTAAAGAAATAGAAGTTCCACTGCTGGTCTTGAGGAGTTTCAATATCCAATCGACCTGTAAATTGCTCGTTAGCACAAGCCAGAAGCTCTTTAGCTAGGTCGTCGATTGTAACTACCTGGTGAGTAGTGATAGGGGGTTTGATAGAGCTAATCGATTCGTACCAGTTTTGTGAATATCCTGGAGCCGACTCGAATTGGTAATTCATAAAGTCTTTGTGAATTCCTGGAAACAATAAATTGAAGGGATTGGTCATGATGATGGAATTACCCTGGTTAAGGTATTTGCCTTCGTTAAGATGTCAATGCTTGAGACAGTTGTCATTCGACAGCAAAGATCAGTCCTCAGCATTTCTAAAGACCGATCGCCAAGCTACCTTGCCGTTGGCTATACAGCGTGTTGTAAATCACCCATTTAAAAACTTGTGTTTGTAAGTACAGCCGCAGATAACCTGCTTGTTTTTGAGATGCACAAAAGCTGTACTACGTTGCTACCCTAAATTACCACGTCAATATCCGTAGGCTTTGAGTTTTAGGCACACTTTCCATTTCTTAATAATAGATGAACTTTCTGGCAATTGGGTGAAGGTTTTGTAAAAGTGCCGTTAACTTATGTTAAGTATTTTGCAAACTCGGCCAAACTTTTTCTATTCTCTACTCGCTTTTTGAGGATGCCCTCAGCATAATGGCTGAAGTTCTATCCGTAAAATTACTGAACAACTGCTAACTCCGAAATAACCGCGTGTACTGAGTTTCGTGAGCCATGCTGGCTAAAGCCAGCCCCCAACTACAACTACTTAATTGCTCATCTTTTAAGGTTAAAACCTCTTGGGCGGCAAGAGTTAGCCTGGGGCAAAGTTCTAACAGGAGTTGCTGACCGGCAGTTTGGCCGAGGGGAATCAGCTTCACACCAGCACCAATAATATTAGAAGTCCAGCTGTGGAGGTAACCCAGTACTGCTGGGGTAATGTCAATTTGCCAGCAAGCAGCAGCAATACCGAAGGCGATCGCGTAATTACAGGGATGACCCACAGCAGCTGCCAAATCTGGTAGAGACATTCCAGGAAAAGTCTCTACAGAGTGCAGCAAATCCAGAAGAAGCCGCATCAGAGAGTTTCCCATTTGCCAACTCTGCGATCGCAATTCAGCAGTTTCTTTAGCGGCACTCACCCAAGCATTCCAGTAGTTCAACGCTTCTAGGTCACCTTTGCTGGTACTATAATAAGCTCGCACCATCACAGCTGCTTCTAGCCGAATTGCGCCATAACGCAGTTCTTGCTCGATCCAGTACCCCAAGTTATTGCGATCGCAGATTACACTAGCATCCACTAAAGTTTCCAGACCCTCAGAATAGCTATAAGCACCCACGGGCAGGGTTGGACTGGCCAGTTGCAGCAGATGTAAAGTTGTTAGTTGTTGGTTGTTAG
>DNXU01000407.1:11874-12362 GCA_003505715.1 Cyanobacteria bacterium UBA8803
CCCATCACCCATCACCCATCACTAATTAGTGACGGTGTCCGTAAGCTCCTACTTCTGGTTGAAAGGGTACTACTTCTGCTTGCACCTGTACTCCCAACTTTTCCAGCATGGCTTGTAACACTGGATCGGGAGATAACCTTAAATAGTTAGGGGCAATCTCTAAAGGGACGTGGCGATTTCCTAAATGATAGGCTGCACACAGCAAATCTAGGGGGTTCTGGGCAGTTACACTCAGCACTGGTTCCGGTTTGGCAGCAATGCGAATTACCCTATCACCTGCTTCGGATTGTAGCAAGTCCCCATCTTGGAGGACACTGCCCCTGGGTAAACGCAGATATAAGGCTTGGCCATCAGGCGTTTCAAAGCGATGACGTGTCCTCGTGCGTTCCTCAGCTGTCAGCAACAGGGTAAAGCTAACAGGGGTATTGGAAATTGTAGTTAAGCGTTGGGTAAAAGCCAGCATCGATCCACAATTAAGAGAAAACCGA
>DNXU01000407.1:12461-14024 GCA_003505715.1 Cyanobacteria bacterium UBA8803
CCCTCATCCCTCATCCCTCCCTTTCATCTCTGAAGGCGAATTAATTCATTTTGAATTCGCCGTTGTAAATCGGGATTGGATTTAGCGGTCGCTGTTATACCATTGAATTGAAGAATTGTCAATCCATTGCTTTCGCCAATTTTTTTGGCTTGATTGCAGTAATTTACGGCAATATCTTGAATATTGCGGGGCAAACTAGTGATGGTATCGGGTTGAGTACAAGTAATCTCAGGTACTTGATCTTCTTCAAAGATTTGCTGAATTTCGTTGTAGGCGGCTTGACGGCTTGGCTCAATTGCCATAATCGCTCTAGCGTAACCGATTATCTCCTCAGCAGTAATGGATTCTGCTGGTACTGGAGAAATGGCTTCGGTAGAACCATTAGTCGGATTAGAAGCACATCCAGACAAAATTGCTGCAAGTGCGGCCAACCAACTCAGGATAGAGAGAATTCTAATCATGCGCAATCCTGCCAGCATTGTAGATAAGGTCAGGTTTACACAACTCTAGGAACGGGGTTTGCTTTTAGCAGCCAAAACTCCTAAAGCTGATATAGCAACAGCCAAGGTAATTAGGGCATTCTTCATTGCTGAAACCATTGGTGTTTTTGGCTTCTACTGTCTGCCCTCTGTCTTCTGCCTTCTGCTATACCTACCGCTCCAGGATGCCTAGACTGCTAATAACGTTTGAGTTAGTGCTTAACTGTGGCTAGAATTCTACCATACTGTCTGCCATGCTTAAGTTATCTTGCCCGCTGGGAAGACCCACACCATACTAGTAGAGTTGAGGTGGGAGATGTCACTGTTGAAGCTCAATTAATTTCGTTTGAATCCGCCGTCGTAGATCTTCATTTTTTTCTGCCAGACGTGTAATTTGGTTGAATCTGACAGGACTTAAATAATTGGCGACTAAGGCTAGGGATTGGGTGCAGTAATTCTGGGCAATCTTTTGTGCCTCAGAGGGTAGCGTATTGATGCTGTCGGGACGATGGCATTCTACCTCAGGCACATAACCAATGATTTTCTTAATTTCGTTATAGGCTGATTGACGAAGTGGCTCCATCGCTAAGACAGCTTGAGCGTAGCCGATGAGTTCGGCATCAGTCACTGCCTGTTGAGCGTAGACTGCCGTACTGAACACCAGAGTATAGGAGTTACTAGATAACTCCGGTGCCACTCCAGAGAGGATACCAATAGTAGCGAGTGCCGCTACACCTAGAGAACGAGACAAAATTTTGTGTAAGTAGGGTCTAAAACAGTAGAGAATCATCATGACGAGCGTATGTGGGCCAAAAACTCGGCCACTCAAAGCTTAACGGATTAGTCGTTCAACCCATTCATTTTGATAGGTAACAAATCTCTGTAACATCCTGCCGGAGATGAATTCATAAATCAGTAACCTAATCAACCTAATCGGTGAACTCCTAGTCTGTTCTGAATCATTTTATGGGAGAGAAGTTCCTTAGACAGGAGTTCAGAAGTTCAGGAGTTGCTCTCCTGAACTCCTCTATTGCTGAACTCCTTGTTCAATTCCCTTATGTCCCATTCCCCATTCCCCTTCGGC
>DNXU01000337.1:0-4799 GCA_003505715.1 Cyanobacteria bacterium UBA8803
CACCCCCTCACCCCCTCATCCCTTCCCATGAGGTAGTTGGCCGAAATTAAACACAACTTAAGTATAAGTTGCACATTACGCCAACGCGATCGCAAACATCGGTCTTCCATACTAACAACAGCAACCTAGAGCCCCGATTCCTGAATCGACGCTCTAGAAAGAGTTGTAGCCCTTGCTGTGGGAGGATTGATGATGCAAAGTGTTGCCCGACTTGAACTAATTAGCATGGGATGGATTGATGGCTTTGCCATCTGGCGCGTTCGCAATGTGAATGATTTCGATATTAATTTTATTTGGCAGCTTTATGAAACGGGTCAGAAAGGTAAGGGAATTGCCCTTGCCCAATACGATGTATTTTTCCGCACCATTCTCTTTGACGGATCAAATACAGCTAGAATTTGGGCCAATGGTATCCCCCAAAGTCTTCAGAAGGCTGATTTAAGTCAAGCTAGCTATTGTTCAATTGAGCCACTCCCCGAACCATTAACATGTTGGCGTTACTTCCCCATAAAGCGGCTCAAAGATAGTAGAATCAAGGAATCACAAAAAGTTTCATAGTTACGAGCAAGCAAAAAAGTGGGGAATTGCCAGAATTCCCCACCTTTTAAAATTTAGCGGCTTGAAAAAGGAGTTCAGCAGAACTATAAACTTCTGAACTCCTGTATTCTTTCGCTCAGACCGCCGCAGGCACTTTATCTACGAGGCGCACTTGGTTGAGGAGCTTTTGCAGTTCTTCACCCTCGATCACCTCAGTTTCTAAGATTTGTAGGGCAATTTTCTCCAGCAATTCTTGATTCTGATTAAGAATATCTAAGGCTTGCTGATGAGCCGTTTCGACAATCTCTTTCACTTCGTCATCAATAGCTTTAGCCGTATCATCGCTCACCATTCGACGGGGGTTCATCATGCCATCTCCCCCCAAGAAAGCATTCTGCTGACCTTTCTCGTAAGCAAGGGGGCCGAGTACCTTGCTCATGCCGTAGGTAGTGACCATCCGTTCCGCTAAATCTGTGGCTCTTTGCAAGTCATTAGCTGCACCTGTCGTGATGCTACCAAAGATAATCTCTTCCGCTGCACGTCCGCCTAAAAGGGTGGCAATCTGACCCCGAAGTTCTGCTTCATCCATTAAGAAGCGGTCTTCAGTCGGTAGTTGCAGGGTATAACCCAATGCGGCCATTCCCCGTGGCACGATGGAAATTTTTGCCACCTTACTCCCACCCGGCATTAATGTCCCAACTAAAGCGTGGCCGACTTCGTGGTAAGCCACAATCTTTTTCTCCTTATCATTGAGGACGCGGCTTTTCTTCTCCAAACCTGCAACCACACGCTCAATGGCTTCGGCAAAGTCTGCCTGAGAAACGGTTTCTCGTTGGGCGCGTGCCGCTAACAGTGCTGCTTCGTTGACTAAGTTAGCTAAGTCGGCACCAGCAAAACCAGGAGTGCGAGTAGCGATCGCTTTGAGATCCACATCTGGCCCTAGTTTCACCTTCTGGGCGTAGATTTCGAGGATTTTCAAGCGACCAGACAAGTCAGGACGATCTACCAAAACTTGGCGGTCAAAGCGTCCCGGGCGTAACAGCGCTGGGTCTAAAGTTTCAGGACGGTTGGTAGCAGCTAGTACGATCACCGTGGCATCCCCTGCGGCAAAACCATCCATTTCAGTCAGCAACTGGTTAAGGGTTTGTTCCCGTTCATCGTTACCGCCGTAGAAACCAGCACTAGCGCGAGATTTACCAATAGCATCCAACTCATCAATGAAGATAATGCAAGGCGCTTTCTTCTTCGCTTGCTCGAATAGATCCCGCACTCGTGCTGCACCCGCACCGACAAATAGTTCCACAAATTCTGAACCCGATATGCTGAAAAATGCCACGCTTGCTTCCCCAGCTACGGCTTTTGCCAGAAGCGTCTTACCTGTTCCCGGAGGCCCAACCAACAGCACGCCTTTGGGAATCCTTGCCCCTATACTAGTAAAGCGTTGAGGATTTTTCAGGAAATCGACAATTTCCACTAACTCCGTCTTGGCTTCTTCCACGCCTGCCACATCATCAAAAGTGACTTTGGTAGACTCGCCTTCTACGTAAACTTTAGCCTTGCTTTTATTAATAGAGAGCGCCCCTTGCGGGCCACCAAAACCACCAGCGCGTCCGAGAAAGAACTGCCAAATGGCTACAAAAATCAACGGTGGTATTACCCAACCCAATATACTGGTAAACCAATTATTTTTAGGGGGCGGCACAGCCGCGAACTCAACCCCGTGGTCTTCTAAGCGCTGGGGTAATTCCAAATCGAAGATGGGGGTGGTAGACAGCAATTGTCCTGGCTGGTCATTCTCTCCTTTAAGTTGATAGCGGATTTCATTCTGCCCCACCGAAGCCCGCGTCACTTTCCCATCTTGCACTTGATCTATGAACAAGCTATAGGGCACCTGCGGGATTGACGGGCCAAATAAACTGGGCAACAGCAGGTTTGCCACCAAGAACAAACTCGCTACGAAGAACAGAATATTAGCAATCTGACGATTGCGTGAAGGTTGAGGTGTGTCTTTAATACTCATCGGTATCCCTTGTTTTTATAAACTTAAGCCTTTTATCCAGTTGGCTCTTAAGACCTCATTTTGAGGTAAGTGTCGCTTCATGGTTGACCCTGCTTTGGTTTCTATAAATAACTATAAATAACGTAAATTTTTGTTTCTATGTGTTGACACGAAGAAAAATGTAGTAGTAACCGTACTGGCTTCTAAAGCAATATCATGTCCGGGAATATCGCTAGAGTTTGACTCCCCCTCTCCCAAGCTTGGGAGAGGGGGTAGGGGGGTCCTGATACCTCCTGAGACGTTCCCGTCAAGAAGAACGACCAAACCCCCCTAACCCAGCTTGACTAAAACCGATCACACTCGCACTAGCCCGCACGGCTGACTGAGAAAAAATCTGAAATGCCTTGCGGATTTCCTCAATACTATTATTAGGAGTAAGTATCCATTCATCTCGCAATCCCATATCTCGGAACACTTGCCGAAAATCCATGCTGCCGTTGTCGATGCCCATGGCCGCAATAATATGATTTTCCGCCATCAGCATATCCCGAACCACCGAGGCCACAGTTCGGGCATTTGCTCTAGTTGAATGCTCATCCGCGCCATCAGTAACGATCAGGGTTACTGTCCGCACGGGAACGCCGTTGTCAGCAAATTCTTGAGATTTGGCCAGCACAGTTCCCAGCAAAACAACTGTTTGGTCATACAAGGGAGTATCTCGATCCGGTTGGTAATTGCCTGCATCCATCCGCACGGCTTGGTCCAAGGTGCAGTAGGGATACAGAACATACCCATTGAGATAGCGATTGTGAACGAGGATGTTGTCTCGCTGTTGACAGGCGTTGAGGGCGTCGAGTACCGCATTATGTCCATCCCGCACAGTCTGAACATTGCCAGAGTGAGCAATAGAGCTAGAATCGTCGGGCATGATGGTTACCAGTACTACTTCACTGGACATCACATCATCTACGTTTACGCCCAATCCTGCCTGAATTTGGGCACCAATATCGAGTACGTTTAGGGCTTGCAAAGAAGCTTGAGAAAGTAATCCTTCTGCTTGGGCAGATTGGAAGAGATTATTAAGGTTAGGAACTTGACTCATGGTTTTTTTAACGCAAATGGTTAGAAGATCTTTGGCAAAGGTACGCAAAGGTTCTACAAAGATACTCGGCGTACCTCTGCGTTAAAAACTAAGATTTGCCCAACTAGTAATAGGCTGGGGTGATTGGACGACATGCATTCCAGCATCTGCAAACCGTTGGAATGCTGCATCCGCTCGATCCGTAAAGTCAATTACTCCAGGTACAACCACAGGAGAGGTGCAGTCTTCTAACAGATATACTTTCTTAGCTAAGTTGGGATCTTGAGCCATAATTTCTGTCAGCAGGTCATCGATTGTCCAAGCAACGCAGTGACTTTTAGCTTGTCCGGCGATAATCACTGCATCAAAATCCAATAGTTTTTGGATAAAGCGAGTATTTTTCTGGGCAATAGGACGGCCTTCCGAGTCATCTAAAACTTCGGGACGTAGAACGGAATAGTTCTCGGTGAGAGGGTTGCCCCCTTTAATCTCGAATAGGGTTTGGCTGTTGCGGGCAATGGCGTGGAAAAATATAGCTTCTTCTACGGCAGAGACTAGGGCATGTCCAATTCCACCTAATAGGGCGTGATAAGGCCACACAGTTAAGGGATATTTACCCTCTTCACTTAAGCAGCGAACGTAGTGGAGGGCGTGTTTTTGCAGGGCGAGATAATTACCATTGGCAATGCTGTAAGCAACAGCAGGGTTAACTTTCCAAATGCCTTTTTGCACATCATCAAGGGTGATAGTGGTAGCAGCAGGAGCCGGGTGTTCTCCAACATCGTTAACCCAAAAAACCGGATGGAAAATTTGCATCGCCGTATGGGTGTCCATGGTAGGCGCGATCGCACTAATTACTGCCAAATTACGGTAAATAAATTCGCACAACCGCACGTTATCATCGACTGCCCCCGTCCCGGAACGACCGCCAACAAAGAGTTCAAATTTTGGAATACAGAAGGTATTCTGGGCATCGATTATCATTAGACAAACACGAGTTTTATCTTTAACAGCAGGTTGAATACCGTGCTGTTTAGCCCAAGCTTTACCATCTGTAGCTCGTTCTTGGTAAAGCACTCGCCAAACTTCTCCAACCTGTTTGGGGTTGAAGTGAGAAGGAATTGGCAATTGGGTTGTAGTACTCATAGTTTTACTCCTTAAAGTAGGGATGAGGGATGAGGG
>DNXU01000337.1:4889-6832 GCA_003505715.1 Cyanobacteria bacterium UBA8803
TGAGGGAGTGAGGAGTGAGGGAGTGAGGAGTGAGGGAGTGAGTTTTTTATTGAAGAATGAACAATTACTAATTTAATAATTTGAGGAGTAGAATTTCTTGGGGATTGATGATATACAGACCTTGTTGACTGGCAACTATCTGGCTGTTGGTATTGACAAAGGGTTCGGTATCGGGAAACTCTTTTGTTGTGACAATCTGACTTTTATAGGGTTCGACTCGTACAATGCCGTCATCGGTAGCGGCGAATAAGAAATGATTTGCGGCGCATTTCCCCTCTAGGGTGGCAAGCCAGGAACGATCTCCGAATTCAATTTCGGTAGAGGCTTCAACAGTACCGTTAGGATGGATAACGGCACAACGGTTAATCCTTCTGCCTTCTTGTTGACTCGTCCAGAAGAACCAGCAACGATCGGAACTAAAACTACAGGTGGCATCGATCAGCTGGCCTGACCAAGTTGGTAATTTGACGCGATCGCATATTCCTTGCCTTTTGGCATCAAATACAAAAGCAACGTTGAGATTTCCGGCTCGGTAGAGTCCAAAACCGAAGTGAGAACCTACCCAGAATTGCGTTTGGTTTGGTAATACGTCTCCGATATATTCCGCACCGAGTTGACCATCTCTTAACAGTTGGCCGTTGTAAGTCCAGTATCGAGAATCGTAATTGGCATCAAAGGTTTCGACAGCTAAATAACTGGGAGATTGGTGAGGATGGAGTGCAATCAGCTTACCTTGTTTGCCGATTAACGTCGTTTTGCCGTGAAGGCGAAATTGTAACTGCGGGTCTAATTCTCCAGTGAGAACGACTGTACCATCCTCTCGTTTAAACTCTTCCCCTTCGTAGTAAAGCCAAGACAATTGATGCCCCTGCTGGGTGGCAAATAATATAACTCCTTGGGTAGAAAAGACTCGCGTTGCTGTCACCGTTCCTCGGACTAGGATACTCAGAGGTGGAGTGGGGGTCAGCTGGGTGCAATTGGGACAGCGATCGCGGGCGTGTTCTAGATGGCAATTCGTGCAGGTTGTCCATTGCAGGTTATCGAGAAGCGATCGCGGAAATTCCCCTCTCCTATCGTTTTCAAAACAGCAATGGAAGTAGTGCAATAATTCATCGGGTAGTACCTTGTACGGAATAGCGGGCTTGGGATAGACTACTTCTGGATGGAATACGGTAATGCGGTGCAATCGTCTGGCCTCGTGAGGCAGGCGCTGAGTGGATGCTTTGGGACGATATACGCCACCGTAAGGATCGACAAATAGCAAGCATTGCATCAACATCAGGATGAAGGCGTACCAATCAGAATCCTTTGAATGAGGGTGCTGCCATACCAGTGTTGTACCTTGGGGTTCGCACAGTAGCGGATCGACAAATCTAGCTGTAAACACCCGACAGAGAAACCCCCCGTACTGGAAGGAGTCGGCATCGATTAAATAGGCTTGGGTGTTGCAAACTAAGACATTTAAATCGTTGAAATCACCAATAACTACTCCGCAGGCGTGAATACCTGCTACTGTTTGATGCAAATCCTGAAAAATCCGCACCACCGTTTGAGGCGAGATGCCAGATTGCCGAAATTTGCGATCGCTGTATTTCAACAATAGCTGGGCGTTGTTGACCCGTTGCATCCTATAGCCGAGAACAGTTTTACCACTGCGATCCGTCACTAGTGCGTCTGGCTTGATAGTGCGACTGGGTAAGTTTTGGGGAAACTGGCGCAATTTTTGCTGGTGTTCGGCGAGGCGATCGCGTGCCCCCTGTTGTTCGTGGGGCAATCCTTGATAATCGGGATGGTCGGGTGTCTTAAATACTTTGACTACCTGACCGTTGCCAATATCATAGACATCCGCCTCGCCTCCCTTACCAAGGGATTGGCTGGGGTCTAGGTGTATTTTGTTGCCGTTGATGTAGATATACATTGTTCATTGGTTGTTGGTTGTTGGT
>DNXU01000337.1:6907-11488 GCA_003505715.1 Cyanobacteria bacterium UBA8803
TTGGTTGTTGGTTGTTTGTTGTTTGTTGTTTGTTGTTGGTTATTTGTTGGCGAGTTGGTTGGTGTTTAGGCGGGATTTTTAATTTTTGAATTAGACTGCTTGCGGATGATGATTAAGGTCGTATCGTCGGGTAAGAGTCCTGTTTCTTTGATGAGATGGTGTTCTTGCCAGTTGGGTTTGGTTACTTCGCGATTCATCAGGGTGAGTTGGCGGCGTAATAAGTCAGGGTTCTGAAAATATCGATCTTCTAGAAATTGATGGATTGGTGGGATGGGAATGTTTTTTCCTGGTAAAGTGCGTCCCGTAGCGGCAATTAGATCGTTGACGCCATCAGTGCCGATGATAATTGATTCCGCTTCATCAATATTCATTTGTTTGTGGAGCTGAAATTGCCACTGATTTGATTTGGGATTTAAGAGGTTGTAGGCCAGATAGGGTGGGGCATTTCCAGGAAATGGCCCAATGGATATTAACTGGCCGTTGAGGAGAATGAGTCCATCTCCTAGGGAAAAAATCGATACATCGCTAGGTGTGATGATGGCTCCAACAATGGTAAAGAGAAAATAGTTGCTAACAGTTTGTTGCCAGTTTTCCCCCATCGCTTGGATAAGGGCTTGCAGCTGGGTCAGGAGGTCTTGTTGCACCGTTTCCCAATTTAGGAGTGGGGGGTGGGGAGTGGGAGAGGAAATTGCTCGCCAAAGAGTTTCTACTACTAACCTGGCACCAATCTTGGCTCCTACCTCACTGTGCTGACCGCTGCCACACCCATCACAGACAACGGCGATCGCAGCTTGTTCGGAAAGAAGGCTGTAATAAGCATCCTGATTGTTTTTCCCAACTCGCTGATGTTGCGTGCCTGTCACTGACCCAGCTACTATTTCAAACTGCGCTTGCATGGCTTTGTTAGTGTTTTATATACACTAAGATAGTGTGCAAAACACACGTTGTCAAGTCCCAATCCGAAATCCTATGCCTTACACCTACGAATTTCCTAGGCCGAGTTTGACCGTTGATTGCGTGGTTTTCGGTTTAGACCAACAGTCGATGCAGTTACAGCTGATGCTGATCGAACGGAAACTTACCCCCTTCCAGGGGATGTGGGCCTTACCGGGTGGATTTGTGCGAATGGAAGAATCCTTAGAAGAAGCAGCTTTGCGGGAACTGCGAGAGGAAACAGGAATAGACAAAGTCTATCTAGAACAGCTTTATACCTTTGGGGATGTCAACCGAGATCCTCGCGATCGCGTGGTTACCGTTGCCTATTACGCGCTGGTCAATTTGTGGGAACACCCCATCTTTGCTGCCACTGATGCTAGCGATGCGGCGTGGTTTACAGTTAACCAGTTGCCTCCGTTGGCGTTTGACCACGAACGGCTGGTGCAGGTAGCATTAACCCGATTAAAAGGCAAAGTCCGCTACGAACCAATTGGTTTTGAACTGTTGCCGAAGAAATTTACCCTGTCCCAGTTACAGCGACTTTACGAGATCGTACTTGGTCAGGAGCTAGATAAGCGTAATTTTCGCAAAAAGATTCTGAAGATGGATTTGTTAGTGCAACTGGATGAAACCCAAAAGGAAGTATCTCATCGAGCAGCTCGACTCTACCAATTTGATGAAGACAAATATCGACAGCTCAAGAAAAATGGATTTAATTTTGAGTTATAGTCTAGGCTAAAGGAATACCCAGTCACCCCCATCAGAGCCTTTTCACAAATTTCTTTCGTCCCTCCACTCTTCTTCCTCATCCCTCATCCCTTATCCCTCATCCTTAGTCAAGTCACTGTACTACAATGCAACCTGATTTACAGGGTCTGGAAATTACCAAAGGAGAACTAAAACACTGTAGCGGTGTGAGTATTGATGCGGTTTTTCAACCTCCCACTCTACGAAAATTTTTAGCAGAGATTGCTAAAACCTTTCTGATAATTCTCTTAATTGGCCTGAATAGTTTTATTATGATTCAGGTATTTCCCGAACATTTAAAGGTGGTCGTCACTATTCATGCCTTTGCTGGTGTGGCTTTATTACTGAGCGACATCAGAAAAATTTACATGAGCCATAAATGCCGTAACCTAGCCAGGATATTTGAGGATGTTAAACGATATAATGCAATTATCAAAGCGATCGCTATTAATGACCAAATTGAAGCGGTAGGTAATCCCAGCGTGCGCTTAGAAAATCGTCAGCAAATCCTGCAAGCCTTGAAGCTAGCGAGAGAGGAGATTATTCGGGCTTTAAAGACTGAGCGGATTCTTCGAGAAAATGAGCACTTTATCAAATTAAATACTGAATTATTTGAAACCAACCTAACGACGTTGACTGCGTTGCAAGTGAGCGATCGCGCCAGCGAACACGGACGACTACTCAATGAAGCCTTGCAAATTGTCATAGATGTGCAAGAAGAAGTCAGAAACTTGACGAGGTGACAAGCAGCTCAAGGTATGTCAGTTATCTGGACAGTCTATGAGATAAGCTTTAAGCCACCCTGCAACCCTGGAGTGCCAAAATGCGATTATCCTGGGGTTAAAACAACAAACAACAAACAACAAACAACAAACAACAAACAACAAATAACAAACAACAAACAACAAACAACTAAAGATTGGTAGAAATGGCCTGAACTGGGCAAGTGGGAATACACTGCTCGCAGACAATGCAGCGCGATCGCGTAAAGTTGAGTTTGAAGTCTTTAGGGTCGAGAGTGAGTGCTTCTGTGGGACAGATCCCAGTACATAGGCCACAATGGACGCAGCTGTTCTCATCGATTAAAATCTCACGGTCAACCAGGGAAACATTGATGTCAAGCGATCGCATCCACTCAATCGCTTCATCCAGTTGATCAATATCTCCTGATAGTTCTACTACTAATTTGCCGATTTGATTCGGTGCCACTTGGGCGCGGATGATATTCGCTGCTATATTGAAATCTTTAGCCAGCCGATAAGTGATCGGCATCTGCACGGTACGTTTGGGAAAGGTCAGGGTTACCCGTTTTTTCATTGTCTTGTTAGAGTGTCTTTAGAAAGTTAACAAACTATTAGTTAAGATTTAGTTACAGTATGGCGGTAAATTCACCAGACTCAGTACCCTCATCCCCCCAAGCACCTGAAACCACCACGGGCAACCGCATCAGAAATTTGTTAATTGCGCTGGTTGCGATCGCGCTTGGTGCTGCCTTGTTTTTCGGACTACAAACCGAGACGGGTTCTGCTTCCCTTGAAGCTCAAGCCCAAGAATCTACGCCTCTGGAAGTGGCGCTGAGCAATGGCAAGCCAACTTTCATGGAGTTCTATGCTAACTGGTGTACTACTTGTCAGGCAATGGCACAGGACTTGGGCGAACTGAAACAGCAGTATGCTGATTCAGTTAATTTTGTGATGTTAAACGTGGATAACAGTAAGTGGTTACCAGAAATCCTCAGGTATCGGGTGGATGGTATTCCCCATTTTGTATTTTTTGGTGCAGACGGGCAAGAGCTTACCCAGACCATTGGGGAACAACCCCATCAAGTGCTACAGGCAAATTTGGAGGCTTTAGTAGCTAGCCTACCTCTACCTTATACCCAAGGTAAAGGGCAAGTTTCTGCTTTTGGAGCTACCCTGTCACAGGCAAAAGCCAGTCCAGATGACCCTCGCAGTCACGGCACTCAAGTCAAGCAGTAGAAAGAGGGTGAGAGAGCATGTCACCGAGGGGAAGCCCTCATCTGGTCACCCCTTCTCCCAACTTGGGGAGAAGGGGAACCAGAGTCATATCAAGTCTGATAGCACCTTTCCTTGTATAAAAAAGAAACAATATCAACGCAACCGGACACGATATCAAAACCCTAGAAAGTATGAAAATAGCTGTATTCACACTTGGGATGGTAATAGTACGTTAGCTCCCGCATAACACACCTTACTAATAGAGTACCACTCAACTAAGAGCGAGCGTGCCTGCGAGGTCAGCGCCTTTCCCGATAAGAGCCAAAAAACTTGCTTCCATCAAAGTGAATTAAATGGTCAGGTGACTCTACTAACCATACCTCAGTTTCCCAACTAATTTCTAAACACCACTCCCGAAACGCTTGCCTATTCAAAAATGCACTCACGAAAACAGGACTAGGCTTACAGTTCTTAGTGAACTCTTCTAAGTTTAGATGTCGAAGTTTAGATATAGGGTTAGAAGAGTAAACCGCTTCAATAAATAATAACCAATTATTAACCTCATTATAAGCAATGACATCAGGAAGCAGATCATGCTCTATTCCCGGTAATCCTAGCTCTTTAATTTTTTCGTCTTTCCTAATTAATATTTTCTTAGAAGTATCTCCTAAATAAAGTACTTCAGAACCTGGAGCATGTCGAGGCAAAAATTCTTCAATTATTGCCTTTTGGATGACATTATGTTGTCCCTGGCTTAGCTCTAAGTAAGTCCCGTCAGGTAAGAGTACAGGAAGCTTGTCCTGATTTCTAACTCTCTCTAGACGGCTAGCTAAAACACCAAACTCTTCTCGGAATTCCTCAACACTATTTTCCCATTCTGATGTCCCGAACTCCGTTAATACTTTAACTGCTGCTTCATTAACGGGACTTAAACAAATTT
>DNXU01000336.1:0-2302 GCA_003505715.1 Cyanobacteria bacterium UBA8803
ATCCCTCATCCCTCATCCTTAATTTGTTAGGTCGCCCCATAAATAGGCATACTGGAAGAAGGACGGCAGTGGCAACCTCTCCCTGCCAATTGTCTTGAAGTTCCGTAACCAACAATGAAACGCAAATCCAGGTCTCCCCTTCGCGATACCCCACCAGCTAAATCCTCTATCTTAAATGCCACAACCTTAGCAATTTTGGCAGGCATCTTCGTGCTGGGAGTTGGGGTTGGTATTGCGTTTAGCTCCACAGCAACTCTCAACCCAGAAAACGTAGCCTCCCGTGAAGTCATTGACCGTAGTGCGCCGAATGCTGAGCTTTGCATTCAGTACGGAGCTAGCGCAATGGTTACGGATCTCCGGGTTTTCGTCACCCTAAACCCCTTCAATGTTTACGTGACTCAACCCAGTATGCGACCAGGGTGTGTCTTGCGCCGAAACAATTGGGCAATTCTAGAGCAGCGGAAACTCGTAACTAGTGAACAAGTGCGCGACTGCAAAAACCGGATGAACACCTTTGGCTTCATTGGCCCTCTTGAAGGTTCGCCCAAAATTGAATGTATTTACCAAAACGAAGCCGCCCAAAACTTCTTCTTAAACCAACCTGGCACAGTCGGTCCGAAGCCAGAAACGGATCAATTTTAAATGAAGCCTGAAGTGGCCATCCGGCTTATTGCTGCCTTTGCCCAACGCTTTGGTCAACCCCACCTCTATTTGGCGTATCATGCAGCTTTCCCTAAATAGCATGATGACCTACCTTTAAACGCCTGTACAACCTGGCTGATTGCATGGGTTGATGACAAACAAACAGGTGAATATGGTCAGGAGCTATTTCCAGGGCTTTAATCTCCCATTCTTTCTCAATAGCCAATTCATAGAATATTTCTCTACAGCGTGTTGCAACATCTCCGATTAGCACACGCTTCCTTCGTTTTGGAATCCATACTAAATGAACACACGCTAGTCCCACTGAAAGGCAACGGAACGAACACGCGAAGAGACTCGCGAGAAACGTATGTCAGTCTAACGATTTGATAGCCTATGAAGACTTAAAAATTCGCAATATGGTTAAATGTCACAATCGCGCTAGGTCAATATATGATGCCAGTTGGTATCAGTTCAGATTGTGGATTGAGCATTTTGCGAAAAAGTTTGGGAAAACGGCTATTGCTGTCTCACCAAATAATACAAGCCAGGAATGTTGTATTTGCGGGAAAAAGGTCAAGAAAGAGCTAAAAGTTAGAGTTCATTCTTGCGGTTGTGGATTAGTCATCCACAGGGATATTAACGCGGCAATAAACATTTTGCTTAAAGCAAAATCTAGCTTGGGACACAGGCAAAGTAACGCTACAGGAGTGGTCGCCTCTACGCTAGTTGGAGCAATCCTGCTAGAGCAAGCGACCATTGATATGTTGAGCGATCGCCTCTGCCTGAACCTCTGAATAACAAGCATTCAGAATTAAGCATTCCACCTGCTTAGCGAACAACTTAAACAACCCCGCTAAAGCATCTGCATTCACCAAATGCACTTTGCCCTTGCCATCCTCAAATGCTAATCCCTGTACCCCTTCTCCATGTCCGGAGAAATGAACGATGTGGGGATTAAAATCTAACATGGCCGCCTGAACATCTCTAGATCGTACTGCCCACTGCTGCTTAATCTCAAAGTCATCTCGCCTTTGCGCACGCCGCAGTACGCCATCAATCTCACGTACTTCCTCATCTAGACGTAGTGGTGTCGTATCTCTAGGATTCGCGGCCAGAATTAAAAGCGTTTTCATCAGAATCGGTGGCTCAACGTTGTTCGGCGAGATCTCGGATGAGAGATACCCGATTGTTGAGGTAGTCATTCAAGATATGGACTTCCTCCTGATTGAGCGATCGCTCTTGTTTGAATTGCTTGAGCAGCCACTGAACTAAACTAGCATCATCCAGTTTCAGCAGCAGGTTGGTCTGAGTCATTTCAATCAAAGACCACAACTGACGCAGCATTGTGGGAGTCATACACATCTCCTTCCTTACATGACAATCCTTGCTCAGCAAGGGAATAGGCAATCTGGCCGTCCAGTACTATGGCGCGATCCCTTGAGAACTCAGCTCAACTTAAGAATCCCTTAAGAATTGCTTGGTTTTCTTTACCATAACCGATTTCAAGCGATCGAGAGCAAGATGCTAGGGAGATGATACAAGAGTTACCAGAGCCTTACAAAGCGCAAGATAAATTTGAAAAAATTGTTATAGCGCTTCCCAAGCAAGTGAGGTACAGCTTCTAAGCTACAAGCCTTAGGGAATTGGAAATAAAAAA
>DNXU01000336.1:2408-3220 GCA_003505715.1 Cyanobacteria bacterium UBA8803
TTGGGGGGCAGGGGGGGCGAGTGAGTAAGTCCTAATCTAAATTAGAACTCTAAGGCATCCACTCTAAAACAATCCCTACCCGGCTATCCTTACTTTGTCGAGCATTCTGTTTCTGAATATCTGTGGACAAGCGCAAATTCTCAGTCACCGCATAACCAAACGCCAGCGTTGTAATACCCACTTCCTCACTACTGCCTGGAGATACAAAGCTCTGAGTTAACGACACATCAGCTGCACCCGTCCGAGACAAAACTAACAGCAAGCGCACGCCAACATTTAAGCCATCTGTTCTATAATCCTCAGTCTTCAAATTCCGATAACCTACTACTGGCGCAATATTCACATAACTCCCTAAAGGACGCACATAGTAACGTAAATCTGCCCCAAACGCTTCCTCTTCCCCATCAAAGGTGCCTTGATAATCCCCACTCACGGTTAAACCCGTACCCCCAATAAACACATCTTCCACACCCACATTAAACCCCCCAGCTTGTCCATGGCTGGGAAACTGAGAATAACCCAACCGCAACCGCGTGCGAAAACTAGGATCGTGACGAATCTCTTCTAAAACATTCGGCACTTTCTCCAACCAGCGCTGTAAAACCGGACTGTTCTCAATCACCTCCGGACTCAAATCCAACTCCTGTGCTGCTGAGTTAGGGGTCATTTCCGGTAGGGGAGTAGAGAGTTGAGATTGGGAAGTGGCAGAAAAGTCACCAGAAAGCGTCTCACCCCAGACAGGCGCAGCAGCCACCAACAGCAAACTAATTGCCAACTGCCACCCAACCTGATGAATGAAATAGGGGTGAGGG
>DNXU01000014.1:0-164 GCA_003505715.1 Cyanobacteria bacterium UBA8803
CAGCGTGACCACTGGAGTCGAGTCAGTAACTGGTAAATAAGGGCGGTAAGTTTCTATTAAACCAGGCCAAACCGGACGGTGGGGGGCAACTTCCGCAAAGGCAGGGGAATTAGCAGGAGCAGACAGACGAGAAGCCACAATTTAGTTATTGGTTATTGGTTATT
>DNXU01000014.1:410-7273 GCA_003505715.1 Cyanobacteria bacterium UBA8803
ACAAATAACAAACAACTAACAACTAACAACCAACAACCCTTAGTTTAGCGCGATGCGTTTGGTGCCACAGACTTGTAAGGCTTTTCGATCCGACGCTTGACTTTGGGGCGTTCTACGCTGTAATCAAAATCTGCCGTTAACGGCGGTTGAGTTTGGTCGTAGACCATTTGCAGTGCTGCTGCTGCGATCGCGAGAGGATCATATTCTTCGCTCAAATCTCGCACTACGGGCAGGAAAGAGGCCATGCGTTCCCCGGCTAGGGCTTCGCGCAGTTTATCTTGTAGTTTTTCTAAGCGCCGCGCTTCAATTTGAGAGCGGGTGGGAATTTTGGTAACATCTAACCGCTGCCGCACTTTGCGCTCGATCAGTTGCAGCTTGCGCCGATCGAAGGGTTGGATGAGGGAAATTGCCGTCCCTGTCTTGCCAGCACGACCGGTACGACCAATGCGGTGAATGTAACTTTCCACCTGATCGGGCAGGTCGTAATTAATCACATGAGTCAGGTGATCTACATCTAGACCTCGTGCGGCAATATCGGTTGCTACTACCCAACGGACCTGATTTTGCCGGAACCGATACAACAAGCGCTCCCGTTGGGATTGGCTTAGATCGCCGTGGTATTCATCAACGCTGTGACCTGCGGCTTGCAATTGGCTGGTCAGTTCAGCAGCCGCTTTGCGCGTCCGCACAAAAATTAACGCTGATTCTGGGTCTTCTAGTTCCATAATTGGCAGCAGGGCTTTGGCTTTGGAGGAACCACGGGGCACCATGTAAGCCCGCTGATCGATCCGCGATGGTGTCGCTTTTGGTTGCTCAACGGTGACCGTAACTGGGGATTTTAGAAACTGATTGACTAAATCCCGGATGGGGCGGGGCATAGTGGCCGAGAAGCAGGCCGTTTTACGATCCACAGGGGCTTGTTTGAGTATTTTCTGCACGTCATCAATAAAGCCCATGCTGAGCATTTCATCGGCTTCATCTAGCACTACCCAGTTGACTTTATCTAACTTGAGGTCGCCTCGGTCGAGCAAATCGATGATCCGTCCCGGTGTGCCGACAACAATCTGAACGCCCCGTTCCAGGCTCTTGATTTGTCGTTCAATTGACTGACCGCCATAGACGGTTAGCACGCCCATGCGACGGTTCCCGCTGAAGTCCCGAATCGCATCAGCAACTTGCTGTGCTAATTCTCGTGTTGGTGTTAAGATCAACGCTTGTACACCTCGGCTTTCCGGGTCGATCCCCTCCAAGATCGGCAAGGAAAAAGCTGCTGTTTTGCCGGTACCGGTTTGAGATTGACCGACCACATCGCGCCCAGCCAGCAATTCGGGAATTGCTTGGGTTTGAATTGTGGTGGGTGTCGTGAAGCCTAGCTGTTCCAGTTGATGGACGCGAGCTTCAGACAGGCCCAGGCTTTTGAATGAGAGGGTCATAGTGTATTGTTCGTTAGTTGGTTTTCTATTAGGGGTCAACAGTTGTAGATGTCAGGAGTCCGTTAATTGGGATTACCGGACTTTTGACAGCTAACTAGGGACTAGACTCAACGGACAACTGACAAGGGACTAAGGACTACAGAACCATAAATGTCATAGACATCGGCATCGGTAATCTCCACTGGCACAATTGTTCCTAATGGAGCTTCCCCTTGGACGTAGACTAATCCATCTACCTCCGGCGCAAATCGTGCCGACCGACCAATCAATTCACCCGTTGAGGGATGCTCTTGCTCAATCAGCACGTCAACCACCTTGCCCACTTCCCCTTGATTTTTTTTCAAGGAGATTGGCTGCTGCACTGCCATTAGGGCATCTCGACGACTATCCATTACGTCTTGGGGCAGTTGGTGGGGCAAGTTGTAAGCAGGTGTTCCCTCTTCAGGCGAAAAGGTGAATGCACCGACGTGGTCAAACTCGTGATGGCGGACAAATTGCAGTAAATGTTCAAACTGCTGTTGTGTCTCGCCAGGAAACCCGACGATAAAAGTCGTTCTCAGCACTGCTTCCGGTAGCGCTGTTTTGATGCGCTCGATCAGGGCGTCGTTAACTCGCCCTTGCCATGGTCGGTTCATGACCCTTAGTACTTCGGGGTGGGAGTGCTGTAGAGGTAAATCTAGGTAAGGAAGAACATTCGGTGTTTCTTGAATAGCTTCAATGACGGCTGGAGTTAACCCCGTGGGATAGGCATAGTGCATCCGAATCCAGGGGACATCTACTTGGCCTAAAGCTCGCAACAGTTCGGCTAGCTTGGGTTCGCCGTAGATATCTAAACCGTAGTTGGTCGTAATTTGAGAAATTAAGATTAGTTCTCGAACGCCTTCAGAGGCAAGCTGTTCGGCTTCGGCCACAAGAGATTCAATCGTTCGCGATCGCTGCTTTCCGCGCAGATGGGGAATGATACAAAACGCGCAGCGGTAATCACACCCTTCTGCTACCCGCAGGTAAGCTACACCTTCAGAGGTGGTTCGATAACGCGGTGTTGTCTCATCAGCAATATAGGTCGGTTCGGCTGAAACCTCCTTAACCCGCTCCCCCGATTCTACTCGTTCGATCACATCTACTATCTTAGTATAATCGCCAGTTCCGACAACGGCTACTGCCTCAGGCAGCTCAGCTAAAAGCTCCTCTTGGAAGTGCTGAGCCATACAGCCAGCGATCACTATTTTTTTATCCGCTTCCGCCAGTTCTACAATGGTACGAACCGACTCGGTTCGCGCCGCTGCAATGAAACTGCAAGTGTTTACAATAACATAATCAGCTAATTCTTCATTATTATCTACTTGGTAACCTGCTGCAACCAGCAGACCCAGCATATGTTCGGTATCGATGCGATTTTTTTCGCAGCCTAGGTGAGAAATTGCGATGGTTGGCTTTTTGCCCATGCGGTTATCAGTTAGTGAGCTGGTTAAGTGGGGGAGCGCCCTTGAAGAGCAACAGTTTACAGGATTGGAGCCTTCTGGTTTACCCACACTCCACCAGTTCGGATGTTCCTTTTTCGTTCATTTAAACCCTGTTACCTATTTATATAAAATTTTATTAATATATGCAACACACTGGGGCTATGAATGACATGACGGCTCTAACCTCTCCCGGGAGGAAAACTTATACATGCATTGGCTCGCGATGGCATTGGCGGATTCATCCCTTGACGCAAAAAGCTACTATCAATGCTGTTATCAGACCCGTGTTGAGTAGATTTTTTGTGAACGGTTTTCAGGTAGATACGTGAACTTACAGCAAATTTTCAAGACACCGAATCCTATTATTGGCGTTGTGCATCTGCTGCCGCTCCCGACATCTCCCCGTTGGGGGGGAAGCTTGAAGGCAGCGATCGACCGGGCAGAGCAAGAGGCTACGGCTCTGGCGTCTGGGGGGGTAGATGGTTTGATCGTCGAGAATTTTTTTGACGCCCCATTTACTAAGAACCAGGTCGATCCGGTGGTGGTGAGTGCCATGACGCTAATTGTCCAACGGCTAATGAATCTGGTGACCTTGCCCATAGGGATCAATGTTTTGCGTAACGATGCCCACAGTGCCATGGCGATTGCCACCTGCGTCCAAAGCCAATTTATTCGGGTCAACGTCCTTACAGGCGTGATGGCCACCGATCAGGGGTTGATTGAGGGACAGGCGCATCAGTTACTGCGCTACCGAAGAGAACTTGGTAGTGATGTCAAAATTTTCGCCGATGTGCTGGTGAAGCACGCACGACCTTTGGGTTCCCCCAACCTCACTACAGCGGTGCAAGAAACTATCGAACGGGGATTAGCAGATGGGGTGATTCTTTCAGGTTGGGCAACAGGTAGTCCTCCCACTCTAGAAGATCTAGAATTGGCATCAGCAGCTGCCAACGGCACCCCCGTATTTATTGGCAGCGGTGCGAACTGGGAAAACATTTCCACCCTCATGCAGGCAGCAGACGGTGCGATCGTGTCCAGTTCCCTGAAACGACGCGGGCAGATCGAGCAACCAATTGACCCCATTCGCGTCAGCCAATTTGTGGATGCAGCTAGACGCAGCCTCTCTGCCAAAACGGAAACAGCACCCATTTCTGCTGTCAAGCTACATTCAAAATAGATAGATTGAGCGATTCGCTACCAACAAGTCTACGGGCGACCCGCTTCGCCCGATCCCCTTGACCGTTTTAATTGTTCGTGCGGGTCGCCCCTAGCCACTAATCACAACGAACAACCAACAACTAACTATGAGTCGCCGACGTTCCGTTCCCTGGATTCATCGCTGGTCTCGCCAGATTATTGGCGCGATCGCTATCGTAGGTGCCCTAGATACTGCTTATCTCACGCTAGTTGAACTTGGGATTTTTAAAGAAGCAGTCTGTCCGACCACTGGCCCGATTAACTGCGAAGCCGTCCTAACGAGCAGCTATGCCAAGATATTTGGTATACCGTTGAGCTTATTTGGTTTTTTGGCCTATGTCGGCATTGCCTTTTTCGCTTTCGCTCCTCAATTTTTAAAATCCCCCGATGCCAAAGAACTCCGCGCCAAAGTAGAGGAGTGGAGTTGGCTGCTGATATTTGCTGGTGCCACTGCCATGTTTGTTTTCAGCGGCTACTTGGTGTACCTGATGTCTTTTAAAATCAAGGCATTTTGTATCTACTGTCTATTATCGGCGCTGTGTTCGGTCGCGTTGATGGTGGTTACGCTGATCGGTCGCACTTGGGAAGATATCGGACAATTGTTTTTCACGGGCATTGTCGTGGGTATGGTAGCTCTGATCGGTACTCTGGGCGTCTATGCCTCAAGTGAGCAGAACCTAGGACAACCGGCAGCACAAGGAGATCCCTCTATCATTCAGGCTCCCACGCAGCCACCTAAACCGGGTGTGGGTTGGGAAATCACCACTACATCGGGGGAGGCTGAAATTGCTCTGGCGCGTCATCTGACCGAAGTTGGTGTTAAGGAATACGTTGCCTACTGGTGCCCTCACTGCCACGAACAGAAGCTGCTGTTTGGGAAAGAGGCATATGCCAAAATCAATCACATTGAGTGCGATCCGAGTGGTAAAGACGCCAAGCCTAAACTTTGTGTCGATGCTGGAGTGAAATCTTATCCCAGCTGGGAAATTAATGGAAAATTGAACCCTGGTGTTAAAACTTTGACTGAACTTGCCGACCTAACAGGTTATAAAGGCTCGCGTAACTTTAAGTACAAGCTGCGTTAGCGATAATGGTGCGTTACCCGTTGTGGTAACGCACCCTACAAATAGAAGTGATGATGGTGCGTTATCACGAGTTCAATTCAAATAGATCGAGGGGTAAATGACCGTACATTTCGTTAACTCCCCCTGCAAATGAGGATTGGCACGATACTAATACGCCGCGATATTCACCAATATAAGAATCCAGATAACACAATCCTGTATTACCGTTGAATTTTATATAAACTGGGTCGTCAATGGGAGTGAGATTGAGATTTGGTTCATACCCTAAAGCGGATGAATAGCTTTTGAGGGCTGATAAACCTTGTCCTACTGTATCAGCACAAATCCCAAAAATTTGGTAATCGGAATGCTCGGCAACTAAAAGGAGAGCTTGGCGAATTAGGGCTTTTTCCGATTCTGAGGTGATAGACTTACCATCAACACAGTTGAAAGGTCTCAGGATTGCTTGGGCTTCTGGAACGGTCAGATTAGTGAAGTCTTGGGTAGACATAAAATTTACGACCCCCCTGGTTATCTACTCTAAAATTTATATTCTGTTATATGATAATCACAAAGGCAGGAGTCCTCTTACTTTTAAGCTTTTAATCTTTCTGATAGTTCTCCTTACCCTGCTCTGCCTGACTTATTATTAACCGCTGCACGCTTACTAAAGCCCGATTTAACTCATATCCTCGCCTTTGTTGATGAGCCAAATATGCCTGTTGTTCATCTTCTATCATCTCCACATCCTGACGCACTAATCCATCTAATAACTTTTGTGCCGAACCAAACAAACTATCCTTAACAAACCGCCGAAACCATATGGGCAACTTGTGCAGCCGCCAAAACGCATTCAGTGAAGTGAAATGAATTAGATAAGCACGAGTTTTGGTCTGGCTGACTGGGCAAAATAGGCAGTAAATCTTGAAATCTTGCCCCAGCGTAGAAACCCAGTGCGGGTAAACGTAACTGACATCTAACGGTTCTGGATGCAGCCGCCGCAAGCTGGGAAAAAATAGCTGAGAAATTGACCAGATTTTGTCAATTTTGTAATAACTTTGTGCCTGATAATGGACATCTACCCGGTTGACATCATCTTGAATATCTTCAAGTACTGGCTCAGCCCAAGCTTGCCAGTCTTGATGTAAATGTCCATGGTACATATCCATCAGGTTCTCGATCAGAAAGGAATAATGGGCATTGCATTCAATCGTCGAAACCGTAGCGATGTAGTTGAGATGTTCCCATTCTGGAATGCCCAAGGGGTGTAGAGAATTTGTCTCCAACATCTCTACATTGCCCGGAAACAACCAAATAAAACCATCTTGTTCTCGAACGGGATAGGTGCGAATTTTACAGTTAGGTAGCTTCTGATTAGCTGCTAAATAAGGAACTTCTGCACATTCCCCATTAGACTTGAATTGCCATCCATGATAGGCACATTCCAAGCGATCGCCCATAACACGACCATGGCTGAGTTTAACCTGCCGATGGGGACAGCGGTCTTCTAAAGCGTGAACTGCACCGCCACACTCACGATAAAGAACAATCGGCTGATTCCAAAGAACAACGCTTAAAGGCTGAGTTTTGACCTCACTGCTGCGAGCCACCACATACCAGTGATTGGGGTTAATACCCAGCTGACGAATATCAAGGCTTTTAATGATGCTACACACAATAGGCTGGTGATTGGTAATTGGTAATTG
>DNXU01000470.1:0-5176 GCA_003505715.1 Cyanobacteria bacterium UBA8803
GTCAAATTCTGTCCGTTAAAGGGTTGCAGGCTTAAGGAACCAGCAGGTGCAGCACCTTGGGTTTGGGCAAATAAGCCACTAGTGTTTCCTGATAAGTTTACTTGAGAGGCGTTGACGCTGATACTGCCACTAGGGTCGGAGGTAGTAGCTGTGGCGGTGGCGGTGGCAGAAACTCTGGCTCCTTTCTCGATAGAAAGAGTCTCTGTGGCTAGGTTAACCTCACCTGCGGCACCAGCACCACTGGTTTCAACCGATAGCTGGCCTTGACCACTAATAGTAACTGCCTCTGGTGCGGTTACTATTAAGCTGCCTCCTCGACCGCTACTGGTAGTAGATGCAGAAATTTGAGCGCCCTCAACGAGATTGACGGTCAAACTCTGTCCGTTATCAAAGGGTTGTAGGGTTAAGGAACCAGCAGATGCAGCACCTTGGGTTTGGGCAAATAATCCGCTATTGCTACCTGAAAGGTTTATTTGAGAGGCATTCACATTAATATTACCTCCCCCTGCTGAGCTGGTAGCAGCAGCCGTGGCAGTTGCCGAGATATTGCCACTATCAAACACAGTTAACTCTGGAGTATTAATTGTGATATTCCCAGCTACCCCAGCACCTTCAGTCCGAGCAAATAATCCACTAGCAAGTACTCCATTTTCAATGCCACGAGCTATATTCGGAGTTTCTAAAGAAACTTGGAGGTTGTAATAACTTCCATAACCGAAGGAAAACAGACTCACAAAATAAGTACCAGGCTCACTAAACACATATCGGAGATAAGGATCGTCGAAATTCTCACTTCCTCCTGCACCTAATAACGGAGAAGCATCACCGTTAAAGGCCAGATTCTCACGCTTTCCATTGCAATAGCAATCTAGATAGAGTGCTGTTGAGTTTGCGTAAGCTCCTTCAGGTCTATCCACATCGAAAATCCCAATGGTTCCTGGCTCTGTGACTTCAAAAGAATAGTAGTCTTCTTCATAGTAATCGTCACCAAATTTTTCATCTATACCCGCAATGGATACATAGGGAATTCGGGTAGAAAATTCAACGTTGGGATTCACATCATCAGGATGATTTAGGAAGAACTGATCGAGTTTTTGGGCTTGAGTAATTAAGTCATTCGGTTCTATTTCCTCTAAAGGAGAAGGATTAGCTACCTGAATATTCCTGGGTACAGAAATAAATGTGGGATCAATTCCATAAATAAACACATTTTCGGTTGTATTGACCGTAATATCACCCGCTTTGCCACTACTTGAGGTGGTGGTGACTAATTGAGAACCCTCTGTTAAGGATAGCGATCGCGCCTCAATAGTAATGTCGCCGCCATCGCCTTGGGCTGTAGCATTCACCGCCGTGTTAATGTTACTGGCGTTAACCAGTTCAATATCCCCTCCCGCCTTAACTGTGACATTGCCCCCATTTCCCTGGCCTGCTGTGATACTGAAAATAGCGCTATTATCTTTAAGTTGGACAGCATCATCTACTTTGATGGTGACATTCCCTGCATCTCCCTGACCGAAGGTGGCAGTATCAATAAAAGAGACGTTGGAAAGAGAAACTGCCCCCGCCTCAATCTTAATATCGCCTCCCCTGCCAATGCCCCCCAGCTCTAAAGAAGTAAACAAGCGACTTTTATCCAGAGCAACTAAGCCATCACTCAGGATCGAGATCCCGCCAGCAGTGCCTACGCCAGTTATAGTGGTACTTAGGTCTGTATCGGTTAAGGAAACCGATGCCGCAGTAATCTGGATATTACCCCCATCACCATTACCAGATGCATTACTCTTGAACAAGCCACCTTGCAACTCAAAGGCGGCAGTAGAACTAGTCAGGGTAATGTGACCACCTGCTGCACCAAAGGTATTAATCTGTGAGATTCCACTATCAGGAGCGATCGTAATTTTGCCATTTATAGCGGTGAGGTCAATTGCTCCCCCATTGCCATTTCCCAAAGAAGAGTAGGAGTTGATATTTCGTGTAGTAATGTTTCTATTAGCCCTTAGGGATATTGTTCCTCCATTACCCCCAAAAGAAGAGTTGGAATATATATTATCAGTGATGATGTCGCTACCTGCCCTGAGGATGATTGCTCCTGCATTACCCCCATCATGAGAGCTGGAACGTATCTCGCCAGTGGTAAGGTTATTACCTGCGGTTGCAAATATCACTCCCCCATTACCAAAATGAGCGGAATTAGCACCGAGGCTTTCGGTAGTGATGTTGCTACCTGCTATTAGGCTAATTGAACCTCCATTACTCTGACGAGAGTAGGAGTATATGCCACCCTCAGCGGTAATATTATTACCTGCGGTTAAAGCGATCGCTCCTCCATTACCCAAATTACTGTGGGAGTCTATCTGACTGGTAAGGATATCCCCGCCTGCGGTGAGAGCGATCGCTCCCCCATCGCCTTCATAAGACTGGGAATATAGAGAGGTTATCGCGATATTGTTACCCGCCTTAAAGGTTATTGCTCCCCCATCGCCGTTTGAGTCGCTTCTTACCTCACCATTTATGGAGATGTTGTTACCTGCTGTAAGGCTTATCGGCCCTCCTCCAGTACCTCTATATCGAGCATCGGAGTATAGATGTGATGTAATAATGTTCCCACTTGTTGCCGTTAAGGATATCCTTCCGCCATGACCTAGCTGAGAACCAGAGTCTAGTGCCTGTGCTGTAGTAATATGGCCACCTGCCGTTAGAGCGATCGCTCCACCATTGCCTTCAATAGAGTAAGAGAAAACACTGTCGCTGGTGGAAATATCCCCACCTGCTGTTAAAGATATTGCTCCACCATCGCCGTCAATCGAGTAAGAAAAGATAGCTTCGCTGATGGAAATATCACCATCTGCGTTAAGGGTAATTGCACCACCCACATTTGCAGGATTGGAAGTATTAAGTTTGCTAGCAGTGATACTACCGTTTGTGGCGTTGAGATTAATTGAGCCACTCTTTTGAATTACAGGAGTCCTAAACAGCAGTTGCGTCCCCATAGCTGTTCCCCAAGGTGCCGCATCACCAGCTTGGAATAATTTGCCTGAATCCCCGAAAAAGCTGTCAGTAACTGCCAATTTCCAACTACCTGTTGGGTTCTCACCCTCAAACACTGTTAAGCTGCTACTTGGTTTAAATGAACCGTTAAATGGAGCTGTACCATTAGCAATAGTCGTTGGCGCTTCATCATCAAGCAAGGTGTCCTGGAAATTATCACCACTACCCCCCACACGTCTGAACAACTCTGAAGTTGTTCCCCCTGGCGAGGTAAGAGAGACAACGAGATCGGAGTCATAGGTATGTGCTGCTGAAAACCGCACATCTAAATTACCGATAGGTTGTCCTAAATCCGGTACGGTAAAGGTGAAGGTAGCATTACCACGGGTTCCAGTTGCGGGAATAGGTCCACCTGCATCCACATCCACCGTTGCAATCAATTCACCCCGATCCAGCCCGAAGGTATTGATATTCCCCAGTGTCAAACTTGCTCCTGCAATCTCAATATCTCGCCCATTGGTGTTGATGGTATCTTTGACAATGTCAGACATTACAAAAGAACCCACCCCATCTCCATCGGCATCAGCAGTGAAGGCGATCGCCCCACTCCCAGGAGCAAAATCCAAAGCATCGTCAGCTAAGTCTTCAACCTTAATATCGTTTGTCGCCTGTAAGATAATATTCGTATCACCTACCAACCCCTCCAACTCCGACTCATAAATAGTTGTCGGTGCCATGTCATTAATTGCACTCAACGGGGCACTCAGAATTGCACCCACCGTGCCCGAATTATCTCCAGCAAATGTATCCGTACCATCTGTGCTACTATCACCAGCACCATTGGCAATTATGATATCCGTCGGGTCAAGCAACAATGTCCCGGATACTCCAACTGCTGCACCAGTATCAACAGTGCCTCGAAATATCAGGTGTGCCTTCCCCGACACTTCCACCAACCCACCATTACCCCCCTCACTTCCCCCCCGGGCGCTGATATGCCCATAAAACCCCGTCACTTCATCTGCCCAGACAATAACATTGCCCCCATCACCCCAACTCAAGGTATCTGCATTAATCTTGACCTCTGAACCAATAAAAGTACGCAGCGCCTTCGGGACTTCACCCTCACCTTGAAAGCTGCCCCCAATCAATACCGTACCGCCCCCCGTCTCTGAGGAGACATTAATCACGGCATTTTCTAATAAACCCACCCGTTTTCCCAAAACCTGCACTAACCCACCTCTAGCTGTCAGGACACCCGTGCTAGTCACACTGTTGCCCCATAAGGTGAGACTTTCTCCGGCATTTACCTCTAAATTTCCGGCATTAACAATGTTTCCCTTCGGCTGCTGGGCACCCCACTGCAACCCTGGAGTAAGATTAATCCTCAATAGCGGTGGCTCTTGGGGGTTAGTCGCACTAAACTCACTACCATCGGCAAACTGGAAACTACTTGCCGTAGAAGCCACAAACGAGCCACGAATATCTAAGCGGGCATTCGGACCAAAGATAATCCCATTGGGATTGAGCAAAAATAGATTAGCCGTCCCGTTAGCACGAAGTAATCCATCAATATTAGAAATCGAGTTACCCGTCACCCGCGTGAAAATATTCTGAATCTGCAAGGCATTATTGAAAAAAGCCTCTCCAGATGTAGGTACAGAAAACTCACTGAAACTATGAAATAGATTAACGCCCCTAGCCGTACCTCCCTCAATAGTGCAAACTGTGCATCCCGGTATCACGCTCGAATTTACTGGCAGGGTATAATCCGGAACAATTTGCGCGGTAGCAGGGCTAATAGTTACCAGAGAGCTTAGGACAAGACTATATCCCACCACACTAGCGCATCCAAGCAGTTTCCTTGACACATCTTTCTTGTTCGCAATGCCAATTTTTTCGGGAAGCATAAAATTGAGAAGAGAGATTTTCAGTTCTGCTAAGTTACTAAAGTATATAAGTCCTAAGGATCGGCTTGTTGTATTTTGCGAGTCTTTTGACGAAAATTTACGCGCTCAAATCAAAAACGCCCAGACAATCCTGAAAACTATTGCTTTGTTAAACCAACTCTTGTAGTTAGTTCGAGGTAACGGTTAATTAGAGCCAAGTTTGGCCTCGTCACCTCGACTCAACCTACGAATTGGTATCAATCTGGAACAGAAATAGGACTTACGCATTGTGCCCC
>DNXU01000470.1:5197-9394 GCA_003505715.1 Cyanobacteria bacterium UBA8803
GAAAGGGGGGAGAAATTTCTTGTCCCCCCCAGATTTGGGGGGTTAGGGGGGCATTTGCCTAAGTCCTAAGAAAGAAACTAAGCAGCTGCCGCTATAGCAAAGTTGAGGGATTGAGAATTGAAGCCACTGAGATCGAAAGTACGGTTATAGAGATTGAAACCACCATTGAGAACATCAAAGCTTTGATCGATCACCGGCCCCAAGGTGAAGTCACTGACTGGGTTAATAACTCCTAAAGACAATGCTTGTAAATTAAGGTCTACATCATAATTTACTCGTGTGGTATTACTAAAATCGGCATCCATATTAAGGATGGCACTAAATTCTAGGGAATCACCAATGCCTTCAGGCACCAAAAAAGTAATATCATTGCCAACCGTGAAGTTAATTGCCTGCCCATTCTCCAGAATTAACTGTCCGGTCAACCGATCCACCTCTAGACCAAACTCTTGCTGTAAGCTGACATCGGCGGACAAATCCACGTCTAAAAGATTATAATCGATGCCAAAATCAGCTCCTAAAATCTCTTTATCATAATGCCCTTCCAGGGCAGGAATTGGTACGCCAAACGCTTTAAACAAATCAGTGGCAATCCGATCTAAGTCTAAGTTAGTGGATAGGAAATTATCACTACCCGTTGCTGATAAGCCAGTGCTACTGACTACGCTACTGGTATTGATCTGAGGCAGATGGAGGTCAAGATTGCCGTAATTTCCGAGCGGAATGGAGGTACTTAAATTATTAGAATCTAAGTTGAGAAGATTGCGGCTCTTATCCACGCTGTAGTCGAAAACCGTCTTGTCCTGTCTATCAAAACCGAGTGGATCGAAATAGACGCCTGCATTGGCATTCAACTTAAATACCAAATCCAGATTATAAGAACCAGTGGGACCTAGAGTAGAGAAAGATGCACCATTATCAAGTAGGAAACTGGTGCCAATGGTAACCGTTTGGCCTGATTTTACTTGATTGGGAAGATCGAAGGTGAGATCGATAGGAAGATAAGCATTAACAGAACCCGTATTCAGATGTAAGTCTGACTTGAGGCCAATCTCACCACTAGTGCTACCATAGGCACCTGCACTAGCAAATAGTGCATTAACCCCCTTTGAACCGCTTTCATTCCAGTTTTTACCAAAGAAGCGTTCATCATCGATAACCGTGGCATTACCATTACTCCAGATACTTTGGCCAGAGGTATTAAAGCTCAAATCAAAAGTAGTTCGCTGACCGCCGTAGACAACATTAATTGCCCCTGTATCAACTCCACTAATATCTTTACCAGGAATACCAATTCCTAAATCTGCTTGTCCGTCACCATTAAAGTCTCCTGCCGCTAAACTTCCCCCAAATTGGTCGTAGTTAAGATTGCTACCGCCGAGCGAGGTTTGGCTCAATATTTGGTCTTTGTTACTACTTAAGCCACTGCTAGAGCCATACAAAATATTAACTGTACCAGAACCAGCTGCTGAGGTTTTTGGTGCGCCAATTGCCACATCATCAATCCCATCCGCGTTGAAGTCACCAACCGATAAGGTTGAGCCAAATTGATCGTAAGGACTAACTACCCCCTCAACGCCGGGACTATTTTTCGTCCAAATTTGGCTATTATTAAGATTGAGTCCGTTGGCAGTTCCGTAGAAAACTTGGACAGCACCTGCACTTTGATAGGTGATATCGAAAAAGCCAAAGGGCGAATCCATGACATAATCTTGTCCAGGAATACCTACGACTAAATCCTCATAACCATCCTGGTTAAAATCTCCTGCGGCTAGGCTTTCGCCGAAGCGATCGAAAGCTTCTGTCACCCCAGGGACACCAGTAATATCTACACTAATTTGCTGATTATTAACATAGGTCAAGCCATTACTAGAACCGTAGATAATTTGAACGGCACCAGCATTGGAGACTCCACCATTATCTAACCCTGCTTGTCCGGGAATGCCGATAGCAGCATCATCGTAACCATCCCCATTAAAGTCCCCTGTTGCTAAGGCACTGCCGAACAATTCATCAACTGCCGAATAACCAACAATGCCCGTACTATTTTGATGGAAAAGTTGGTTGCCTTGATGAGTTAATCCTGTCTGAGAACCATAGATAGCATGTACTGCGCCAGCATTGTGAATTGATCCTACAGATTCTCCAGGAACTCCCACCAAGAGATCGTCATAGCCATCTCCATTAAAATCTCCGGTGGCAACGCTAGAGCCAAACTGCTCGGTGTCATCAATAGAAACGTCATCACCACTACTAGGGGCTGTATATTCACTCTGATCTAGAATGCCGTAACTATCTTGATTCCAATACTGATTACGGTTGGTATTTAAGCCGTTAGTAGAACCGTAGACTACACTTACTAATCCGGTATCTTTCAATGTTCCCCAGTCTTCTAAGGGGCTACCAATCACTAAATCCTGATAGCCGTCGCCATCGAAATCTCCTGCGGCCAAACTTTCCCCGAAGCGATCGCCTCTTTCCGAACTACTACCAGATAGTGAACTTTGATCGATCAGCTGATTTCCTGTTGCAGTTAACCCTTGCGTTGAACCATATAGAATCTGAACTTGGCCAGCCTCTGCTTGCGTTCCCACCAATTGACCGGGAACGCCAATTGCTAAATCACTATAACCATCCCCATTAAAATCAGCAGCCATCAAGGCTGTACCTAAGAGATCGTCAGTTTGATTTTCACCTAGTAATCCCAAGCTGTTTTGATGAAAAACCTGGCTATTTTCTACCGACAAATTCTTTTCTATCTTAACCATGTCTCTGTTTTCCTTTGCCCTTAGATTTTTGGTGTTTGAACTGAAGGTTAAACGTTCTTGTCTTCCTTCTGTCCGTTAATCAATCCAAAAATCCGAGTTTTATACAAAACCTCAAAATATTAATTTTTGTAAATAATGTATAAAAGCACCAAAGTTAAACAGATTAAGCCTTGATGACTCGTTATCTTAGGACTTACGCAAACGCCCCCCTAACCCCCCAAATCTGGGGGGAACAAGAAATTTCGCCCCCCTTTCCTTGGGAAGTCGGGGGGGTACAATGCGTAAGTCCTAATCTGCTAAAAAATAGTTGGGTTATTAATAAAACCTTGTAGCGGCAATGAATAAAGATAGAATCTTCATCAAGATGGCTCTACAACCTGTGCCAATCGTCCTTGCGATCGCCTGGGGACTTAGCCACTTCATCAGCTATCCCACCTTAGCGCAGGCAACCAGGAACACCCAACGCCGTCCGGCTCAAACTCTTCCTCCACCCCCGCAGACACCACCCCCGAATCAAAGAAAACCAGGGGGAGGACTTGATGCATCTAAATCTGCCTGCAAAGATACGAGCAAACCACTGACGGCACTAATACCCGTTCAAAATCCAGTATTAGCTACCTCAGAACATCCGACGTTTTTGTTTTATGTTCCCTATCGCTCTGATGAGGTGGAAGTGGGTGAGTTTTCGCTACTGGTTTGGCCAGATGAGAAAAAGCGTATCTACAAAACTAGCTTCACCCTACCCCAAACACCGGGAATTGTTAGTATTACGCTACCCTCATCCCCAGAATATGCCCTTGTAGAAAACCAATACTACCACTGGTATGTCAAACTTTACTGCAAAGGCAACACCAGCAATAAACCAGATTTGGATCTCAACGGTTGGGTGCAACGGGTAGCGCTGACTCCTGAACGGGAACGCCAAATCAAAGATGCGACCCCAGAGGTTTGGTATGATGCCTTAGCTAATCTAGCCAACCGCTTGAGCACCTCCCCACAAGATGCGACGTTGAGGAGTAAATGGGTCAATCTTTTAAAGTCTATTGGTTCAGAAGACTTAGCTCAAGAGCCATTCGTTGGTTCAGTGATGCCTCGTGAAAGGTAACAGGACTTAGACACCCATAATATCTGTAGGGGCGGGTTTAGGGACAAATATTGTAGACCCCGCAGATATCGCTCAAATCAAAACCCGCCCAAGGGCAAGTTTGATTACGGTTAACCAACCTCACATGATCCCTCTTTTGTCAAACTGGGGTTAAACCTTGATTTTTCGTGGCCTAAAACAGCGTAAATTCGTCGAATTGCCCCAAAGTGACACAAGAGAGATGATTCGATGTCCGATCAAACACCCATAATATCTGTAGGGGCGGGTTTAGCGACCCATATTTTGGGCACCGCAGATAAGTCTTAAGTCAAAACCCGCCCTGCC
>DNXU01000016.1:0-272 GCA_003505715.1 Cyanobacteria bacterium UBA8803
AACAACCAGCAACCAACAACAAAAAATGAACAACGAACAATTATTTGTTTACATCCGAGGAGAAGGATTCCCCATTCTTTGCTTGCACGGTCATCCGGGATCGGGACAGGCGCTCTCTGTATTTACCCAGCACCTATCCGAGCGGTTCCAGACGCTAGCTCCTGACTTACGGGGATATGGTCGCAGTCCCGCTTTGGGAGATTTTCAGATGAGCGATCACCTTAGTGATTTAGAAAACCTCCTCAACAAATTCCACATTGATCGCTGTCTCG
>DNXU01000016.1:380-2987 GCA_003505715.1 Cyanobacteria bacterium UBA8803
CCCCCGATCGTCTGGCAGGATAATCTTTATACTGGGATCGCCTCTATCTTGAATCGGCTACAACCTGGCTGGCAGTGGAATATTGAGACTTTTGGTAAGCGATCGCTTTATCGCTACCTCATTCAACAACATACCCCCACTACCTACCAGTATTTAGCCTCGGATGCCATGTCAGCCTATCTACAAACCACGAGTAATGCTAGCCGCGCTCTCAACCAAGCTCTAAAACTCGGTTACGATCGCCTTGCCGACTTAAAGCAAATTAAATGTCCCTGCTTGGTGTTAGCAGGAGCAGAGGATCGGCACATCACAGCCGCATCTAGCCGAGAAACGGCGCAACATCTCCACGATTGCCAGTGGCAGTGTTATCCCCATACAGCTCACCTATTCCCTTGGGAAATTCCCGATCGCGTACTCAGTGATATTGACCGCTGGATTGAACAAAACCCTCAAGTTACATCGTGATTTGGAGGTGGGAATAGGGAATGGGAGCACACCGACAATGAAGAATTTATCCCATTCACCATTCCCTATTGCCCATTCCCCATTAGGAAGGTTGTCCGCTTAGGGTGGGTATTCTTTTGGAGTCATTCCATTCCCCCATTCCCTCATCGAAAATAGTTAGGTTAGTCGGTTTACAGCGTTTCACTGTTACAAAAATGCCTTGAGCGCCTTCGCCTTCCAAGTCTTCAATGTAGCCACCCTTAGCAGCGTTAGCTTCCTCTTCAGTGAAGAAGGGGCCGAAATAATAGGTGCATTGGGGACTCTCAGTAACGATTTCTACCCAAAATGCCAATCCTAAAGTTTGGAGAATCTTAGTGAAAACTTCTTTCATGCTCTTTACCTGGTATGTGGAATACTATGCGACCTTGTAAATACCCTACTGGTTTACACTTTGTTATACAACTTTACGTTTCTTTTTTCCAAGAATCTTTGGAGCGATCGCCAAGATAGAGTAGGGCTGACCAACGCTGGCGATAGGTTTCGTACAGAGTCATTGCTGCTGCTACTGAGGCATTGAGGCTTGGGGTCTTACCTTGGAGGGGAATCGAAATCAAAACGTCACAGCAGTTTTGTGTTCGCAAACTCAAACCATTCTCTTCTGAACCAATAACTAATACTATCGGGCCATTTAAGTCAACTGTGTGTAGTAGTTTACCAGTATCAGAAGTCGTCCCATAAATCCAAAAGCCCGCAGCTTTGAGTTCTTCTAGGGCGCGACTGAGATTGACCACCCTAGCAATAGAAAACGTTTCTAGCGCTCCTGCTGCTACTTTCATCACGGTGGAGGTAATGCCCACAGCTCGACGTTGGGGAATGACTAATCCCTGAACGCCCAAGGCTTCTCCTGTACGAATAATAGATCCCAGGTTGTGGGGATCGGTGATGCCATCACAAACCAAGATCACTGGTTGGTCAGTAGCAGATTTGGCCTGTGCAATTAAGTCAGTCAAATCCTTGTAACTATAAGGCGAGATTTGAGCTGCGACGCCTTGATGGTTACCGCCTGCGGTAATTTGACTAAGGCGACGTGGCTCAACTTCATCAATGATGGTGCCGTTGGCTTTAGCTTGAAGCAATAAGGAGTGAAAGCGGGGATCGTAACGCAGCTGAGGCAAGATCCAAATTCGATTGATTTGCCTTTGATTAAGTAGTGCTGCTAGAACCGGATGACGCCCGTAAATTAAGTCAGCATCCTCTGACATATGGGTGTCGGGAGCAGACTCGCGAGCGACTGTCTCAGGACGCTGGGATTCTTGCTGGTTCTTAAGTATTAGCTTTTTTGAGGTATCTGGAGTGGGAGAGGTAGTAGCCCTCTTTTTCACAGGGGAAGGGATGGGCTGGCGGGAATTCGGCTTACTAGGCTGTGGCTTACGGTGCTGCCGATCACCAAAAGATTTCCCTCGCTTTGGCTTGCCAGGAGCGTGAGAGCGGCGGTTTTGATTAGCCATATTTTTAGGATTTGATGACTTTTTAACGGGGATCGAGTTCTAAATAAGCCAATAGCTGAGTCAAGCGTTGGATATCGGTTAAGTACAGGTAGCCGAGCAACGTCTCTAAGCTAGTTGCTTGTTGATAGATTTTGGGATTGATACGTCGGGTACTCCCTGTGGCAGCATTACGTCCGCGCCGCAATATTTCCAGTTCGGCAGTACTGAGATGGGGTTCGAGCATTCGCAAAGTATTGGCTTGACTTTCTGCTCGAACTTGAGCCACTACCTGATTGTGATAATCACAAAGGCGCTTGGGTGGCACCAAATAGCGAGTTCGGATATAGAGTTCATAAACAGCGTCTCCCAGATAAGCCAGAGAGGCAGGTGAGACTTGCTGGATTTGGGCTAGAGAACAATCGGCAGCACTACTCACTTGTTGGAATCTGATGTAGGTCCAAGACAGCGCCGAGTTAGCTTCCCAGACGCTTGAAATCTCATCCTCCTCTGATGTCACAAAAACTCCAGGAACTATGATTGCCCCCTCCCTCCTAGGGGTGGGAGAAAAAATTATATTTTACCTCAGAAAAAGGAAAGGGAATAGGGAATAGGGAATAGGGAATAGGGAATAGGGAATAGAGAACATAGCCGTATAAGCGACAACATAACTCAAGCG
>DNXU01000016.1:3083-4047 GCA_003505715.1 Cyanobacteria bacterium UBA8803
CTCATCCCTCATCCCTCTCCCTGCTAGGCTTTTTTAATGTTCTCTAAAGCCTCTTCAACCGAAGGTTGAAGGGAGAGAAATTGTTCTAGACGGACTAGCTTGACTGTTTGAGTCACGCGGGGATTCGTCACAATTTGTAAGCTTCCTTGAATACTTTGAGCCTTCTTAACTAACTGTACTAAAGCACCCAAGCCAGAGCTATCGACAAAGTCGATCTTGGAAAGATCCAAAACGACGTGCTGTGGCCCTTCTTCAATACATTTGGTTACTACCTTTCGGAACGTGGGTTCTGAAAAGGCGTCCAACAATCCAGTGAGGCGAAAAAGCTGATAATTGTCCCTGACTTCGCGAGTGCCCCTTAAGCTGACTGTCAGGGTTAGTGGCTCAGGAATAACACCCTCCTAGTTGTACCTACTAACATCAGAATATAATTTTCGTTCTAAAAGACTTACCCAAAACTTGACAGCTTCCTAGAAAGTTGCCCAACTTTGATGCTTTCTTCTTGCTTCATTCTGGCAGTGTGGGCACTAGCCAGTTCACAAGCTGACACGAGAGAACTTCCCGCCTTTGCCAAATTGATTGCCACGATTTAAGTCGCGAGCGGTGTGCTGCACCCTATAGCCAGCACACCTAAGTATTACTACCTAAGTCTGGTCACATTAGGCTGGGATTGAAGCTATCCGCTCTCGAAGAGTCGGGCAGCCATCTTCCTCAGCTAACGTATTTAGAGCAGTGGGCTGGTGACAGCCCTAGCCTAGACTTACACAGCACATAAAAAGTTCCGTAGCTGCCTTGGCTTTTACGGACAGTCATACACCGTATGCAATAGTATAGCGATAAGTTCGTCTCTCATCCAAAGGACTAAGATGTTTTTGGCAAGAGGGAATGGGGAATGGGGAATGGGGAATGGGGAATGGGGAATGGGGAATGGGTGATGGGTGATGGGTGATGGGTGATGTGTGAG
>DNXU01000019.1:0-1975 GCA_003505715.1 Cyanobacteria bacterium UBA8803
GATACCCCAGCTAATGTACGCTTCCTAGTCGGGACGCTAGCGGAAAATGGGTACACTGTTCGACCCGCAATTGATAGTCAATCAGCACTTGTCGGTGCATTAGCAGAACCCCCCGATCTGATTTTGCTGGACATTCAAATGCCAAATATGGATGGCTATGAAGTTTGCTCTCAGCTCAAAGCTTCTCCCACAACTCGCCACATCCCGGTGATCTTTATCAGTGCCTTGAGTGAAGTACTAGATAAAGTAAAAGCTTTTGGCGTTGGCGGGGTGGACTACATCACCAAACCCTTTCAAGTGGAAGAGGTTTTGGCTCGCGTAGAAACGCACTTAGCGATGCAACATCTGCAAAAAAGTCTCCTCCAGAAAAATGAGGAATTAGCCCAAACCAATGGCGAACTAGCCAACACCCTGCAACAACTGAAATCTACTCAAGAAGAACTGATTCAAAAAGAAAAAATGGCAGCCTTGGGACAACTAGTTGCGGGCATTGCCCATGAAATCAATACACCCTTGGGAGCCATTCGCTCTTCAGCCGGGAATATTTCTCAATCCTTGAATCAAACCCTAGAACAGCTGCCCGCACTGTTTCATTCTCTCTCCCTAGAGCAAGCGCAGGATTTCTTAGCTTTACTGCAACGGTCGCTCCAAACACAATTAACCTTATCTACCAAAGAAGAACGCCGAGTGAAGAGATCCTTAACTAGCCAACTAGAAGCTGAAGAGATTGAAAACGTTGATGCCATTGCTGATGCCTTAGTTGATATGGGAATTTATAACGAAATTGAACCATTTTTACCACTGTTAAAACAACCTGATAGTTCACAAATACTAGAAATAGCCTATAACCTGTCAGGCATCCAAAAAGGCACTGCTACGATTACCACAGCCACAGACCGTGCCTCCAAAGTGGCGTTTGCTCTGAAAACTTATGCCCGTTATGACCAGTCCGGCGAAATGATGTCAACTAATCTGACTGAAGGAATTGACACCGTATTAACCCTTTATCAAAACCAATTCAAAAAGGGAATAGATGTGAAGAGAAACTATGCCAAATTACCACCAGTTATATGTTATCCAGATGAACTCAATCAAGTTTGGACAAATCTGATCCATAATGCCTTACAAGCGATGGATTATAGAGGCACTTTAACCATTGATGCAATTCAGCAAGACCAGCACGTCTATATTAGTATTACCGATACTGGCGCGGGGATACCCGAAAAAATTAAATCCAAAATATTTGAGCCATTCTTTACCACTAAACCTCCAGGTGAAGGCAGTGGCTTGGGGCTAGATATTGTTAAAAAAATTATTGAAAAACATCACGGCGAAATTGAATTTGCATCGATTCCTGGTCAAACTAAATTTACCGTTTTATTGCCTATACAGCAGTGACCAGCAACCCAGAATTTTCTGAAGACGTTTGGGTGAAACGTCTCTACAACGTGGGCAATCAAACGGATTTGATATAACCAGCATCTTTCAAGCTTTAACTAGTAATAGTTTCACCCCACTTTTTGGCAAAAGATAGAAACTTAAACTGCCTTAACATGAACAATCAAACAACCCTAGAAATCGCTGGCTACCAGGTTTTTAGCCAAATCTATGAAAGTGCTAATTCCCTTGTCTATCGGGGCATCCGAGAACAGGATAACCAGGCAGTAATCCTGAAAGTTCTGAAAGAAGACTATCCCACACCGCCAGAACTTACTCGATATAAGCAGGAATATGAAATTACCCGCAATCTGAATCTAGAAGGCGTGGTTAAGGCTTATGGTCTGGAGTCCTATCAGAGAACTCTAGTTATGATCTTAGAGGATTTTGCCGCATCTTCCTTAAAGCAATTGATGAATGACCCTGTAGAGGCACAAAGTCTTGCTTCCCTACCAGAATTCCTCAGCCTTGCCATCAAAATAGCTGAGATTTTGGGCAATATTCATGCTGCCAACATTATCCATAAAGATATTAACCC
>DNXU01000019.1:2058-2675 GCA_003505715.1 Cyanobacteria bacterium UBA8803
AAAAATCCCCATGTTTTAGAAGGCACATTAGCCTATATGTCGCCGGAGCAAACAGGACGGATGAACCGAACGCTAGATTACCGCACGGACTTTTATTCCCTTGGTGTCACCTTCTACGAACTGCTCACCGGAAAGCTACCTTTTGAAACGAATGATGCATTGGAGTTAGTACATTGCCACATCGCGAAAGTGCCAGTGCCACCTCATCAACTTTTACCAGAAATTCCTCTAGTCCTTTCAAACATTGTGATGAAATTGATGGCGAAAACGGCGGAGGAGCGATACCAGAGTGCTTGGGGTGCCAAAGCCGATTTGGAGAATTGTCTTAACCAGTTACAGACAAGGGGAAATATATCTGACTTTCCCCTGGCCTCTCAAGATATTTCTGACAAGTTTCAAATTCCCCAAAAACTCTATGGACGTGAGGCGGAAATTTCTACCTTACTAACAGCATTTGAGAGAGTAGCAGCACACAGGGATACACGGATTAAGGGAGATAATTTCTACTCTTCAATTTCCCATCTCCAATCCCAAGTTGAAATGATGCTTGTTGCGGGTTATTCCGGCATCGGTAAGTCGGCGCTGGTACAGGAAATTTATAAACCCATCACTGAAAA
>DNXU01000019.1:3087-6097 GCA_003505715.1 Cyanobacteria bacterium UBA8803
TTTCTAATTGGGGCGTATCGAGATAACGAAGTCAACCCCAATCATCCCTTGATGATGACCCTTGAAGAGATACGTTCAGAAGAAGCAACGGTCAATCAAATTACTCTAGCCCCCTTAGGACTAGAACATATTAGCCAGTTGATTGCGGAGACTCTGCATAGTGACACCTCTTGTGTTAAATCCTTAGCATCCCTCATAGTGCGTAAAACCGCTGGCAATCCTTTCTTTATCAATGAATTTTTGAAAACCCTATACGCCGAAAATTTGCTCGCCTTTGATTTTGAAAGCTATCGCTGGCAATGGGATATTGCTCAAATCGAAGCGATGGGCATCACAGACAATGTGGTGGAGTTGATGATTGGCAAGTTGAAGAAACTGCCAGAATCTACTCAGCAGGTTTTACGCTTAGCAGCTTGTGTAGGTGCTGATTTCGACTTAAACACCCTTTCTATTATCGGCGAAAAATCAAGCTCAGAAATATCTGCTGACCTGGCGGCGGCAGTTCAGTCAGAGTTAATATTACCCCTATCAGAATTAGACTCTCAACTGTTAATTCAAAATTATAAATTCCAGCACGATCGAGTACAACAAGCCGCTTATGTCTTGATTGATGAAGCACAAAAAACAGCAGTTCACTTACAAATTGGTCGCCTGCTGTTGCAGAATACCCCACCAGAGGCATTATCAGACGAAATATTTGAAATCGTCGATCATCTTAATCTTGGGGTTGAATTAGTGGCTTATCAAGAAGAACGCTCCCAAATTGCCAAACTGAATCTGATGGCAGGTCAGAAAGCTAAGGCAGCAACGGCTCATGGAGCAGCAGTCCAATATTTGAATGCGGGGCTTAAACTATTGAGTGCAGAGAGTTGGCATTTCTCCTATGACTTAACCTTAACTTTGTATGAGGAAGCAGTAGAGGCAGCATACTTATTCGGTGACTTTGAGCAGATGGAGCAATTTGCTCTGGTGGTACAAAACCACACCAAAACCGTGCTGGAAAAAGTGAAAGTCTATGATATCAAAATTCAAGCTGCTGTTGCACAGGGCAACCCCAAAGAAGCAATTAAAATTGGGCTTCAAGTGCTAAAGTTGTTGGGGGTGATATTACCAGAAGAGCCGAGCCAGTTGGAGATTCAACAAGGACTGGAGGAAACTGCTCTACTCTGGGCTGGGCAGGAAATCGAAGACTTAATTAACCTGCCGGAAATGACCTCTCCTGAAAAGCTGGCAGCTATATATATCCTATCAAGTTTAGCTGGTGCTGCATATATAGCTGCTCCTGAACTATTCTTGTTGATCGTGTTATCAGAGGTGAATTTATCTATCAAATATGGCAATGCCACCTGGTCGGCTTATGGTTATAGTATTTACGGATTAATTCTATGCGGGATAGTCCAAGACATAGAGTCAGGTTATCAATTTGGCAAATTGGCTTTTAGTTTAGTGGAACAGTTAAATGCCAAGAAAGTCAAGGCTAAGGTTTGGCAGGTATTTGGTCACATAATGCACTGGAAAGAGCATGGCAGAGAAACAGTACCAGTTTTTGTTGAAGCCTATCACAGTGGATTAGAAAACGGAGATTTGGAATATGCTGGATATTCTGCATGGAATGCCTGTGAACATTCATATTATGTCGGTCACGAACTTACAGGTCTAGAACAAAAGATGGCAACCTGTAGTAAGGCTCAACGTGAAATCAGTCGGGAAATTTCTTTCAATTGGACTGGAATATTTTGGCAGGCAGTCCTTAACTTACTTTGGGAAGCTGAAGATCCCAGTTGTTTAATTGGTGATGCTTTCAATGAGGAGGAATGGGTGCCGCGTGCTATTAAAGCGAATGATCGAACAGGACTTTACTTTTTTTATCAAAATAAACTTATTTTATGTTATTTATTTGGAAATTTTAATCAAGCCGCACAAAATGCTGTTTTAGCCGAACAGTATTTAGACAGTGTGTCAGGGATGGTAGGTATGATTCTCTTCCATTTCTATGATTCTCTGGCGCATTTAGGTGTGTTGGCTGAGGCTTCCAACTCTGAAAAAACAGCTTTGTTGAATCGGATTAACAATAACCAAGGAAAGATGCGGAAATGGGCACATCATGCCCCAGAGAACTTCAGGCATAAATTTTATCTAATAGAAGCAGAAAAGGCACGGGTATTGGGGCAAGTTGTTGAAGCAATGGATTGTTATGAGCAAGCCATTAAAGGAGCGAGAGAAAATGAATATCTTCAAGAAGAAGCCTTAGCTTATGAGTTGGTGGCAGAGTTTTATCTAGCTCGTGGTATGGAGGAGTTTGCCCAAACTTATATGACGAAGGCTCACTACTGCTATCTTCGCTGGGGAGCCACAGCTAAAGTTAAGCATTTAGAAGCTAAATACCCACAGTTACTCAACTTATCTTCAAGAGCGACTCACACTAAAGACAGACTTTCGACAAATATCAGTACTATAACAGGTAGTCAATCAGGCGTAGCATTAGATTTAGCTACAGTGATGAAAGCTTCCCAAGCAATTTCCGGTGAAATTGTCCTCGATAAGTTACTTGGTTCTTTGATGAAAATCCTCATCGAGAGTGCCGGAGCGCAAATTGGGCATTTAATTTTAGAAACTGAGGGGAAGTTGCTGATTGAAGCCTCTGGAGAAGTGGATTCCGATCGCATCACTGTGTTGCAGTCAATTCCCATTGATAACCATCTCCCTGTATTAATCATTAACTATGTTGCCCGTACCAAAGAAACAGTAGTTCAAAATGATGCCGCGCATCAGGGCAAATTCACCAACGATCCCTACATTAAAGAGTATCAGACCAAATCAATCTTGTGCGTTCCTCTGATTAATCAAGGCAAACTCACCAGTATTGTTTACCTAGAAAATAATCTCACCACAGGTGCCTTTACCCCTGACCGATTGGAAGTCATAAAAGTCCTATCCTCCTCTGCCGCCATCTCCATTGAAAATGCACGGCTTTATGCCAATTTAGCCGAGTATAACCGCACCCTGGAAA
>DNXU01000381.1:0-1567 GCA_003505715.1 Cyanobacteria bacterium UBA8803
ATCCCTCATCCCTCATCCCATGTGGCAGCCACTAAAGTGGCACTACCTTAGAGATATGAGGAACTGGAATCAGATAAAACAATAGTAGGCAGGATTATTTTTATTCGCTATTTGACTGGGGATAAACAATCCATAGCGCTTTGTCGGGGAGGGTAAAGATGCGGTGGTTATATGGCAATCGAAATTTGATCGCGTTACTAGCAGTTCTAGGCGCTACACCAGTTCTATCTCAGCCAGCCAATTTTGGCACTATAGAGTTATCGCTTGGTTTTCCCCCGGAGGCGGGAAGGGTGGCTGGGAATACAGGCGGTTCTTATTCTTTACCATCCCTGGTCAACCGCGATCGCAACGGCAACCCCTGTCTGGGTTATGGTGAAGAAACCCCGGATCACGTCATCCTGTTGAAAAAAGACTTTCCTAAGCTCACTATCAAAGTTAATAGTGGCCGTAAAGATACTACCTTACTAATTAAAGGCCCTGATAACTTCGCCCTGTGCGGCGATGATACCGGGTCGAACAAAGATGCCAGTGTAGAAGCCACTAACTTGAAAGAGGGTGAATACAAAGTTTGGGTGGGTGCGATGGAACCCAATCAAAACTGGGCTTACACCCTGAGCTTGCAAGAGTAAATATGCCATATTATAGAGTAATGGTGCGTTAGCATAGCGTAAAGTACCCTACTAAGAGAGGCTTGGACAAGAGGTCTCATGAATAGTCCATAACTTTTAGATAAGATAGTTTGTGAGTTGTTTACCTTTAACTGTCTTAACTCACCTGTGCTTTCTACCTTTATTTCTGACTTCCGCATCATCTTTGAACGCGATCCAGCCGCCCGGAACTGGCTGGAAGTTTTATTCTGCTATCCCGGGCTACAGGCACTGCTGTTCCACCGCTTTTGTCATTGGTTGCATACTTTAGGGATGCCCTTCATTCCCCGGTTAATCTCCCAGTTTTCGCGCTTTTTGACTGGAATTGAAATCCATCCTGGTGCCACAATTGGGAAAGGTGTCTTCATCGATCACGGCATGGGAGTGGTTATTGGAGAAACTGCTATAGTGGGCAACTACTGCCTCATTTACCAAGGTGTTACTCTGGGCGGTACAGGTAAGGAATGTGGCAAGCGACATCCTACTCTCGGAGAAAATGTAGTAGTAGGTACTGGTGCTAAGGTTCTGGGTAACATCCAAATTGGTAATAATGTTCGTATTGGTGCTGGTTCAGTGGTATTGCGGGATGTCCCTTCAAATTGCACAGTAGTGGGTGTGCCCGGTAGAATTGTTTATCGCTCTGGGGTCCGAGTTAACCCCCTAGAACACGGTAGCCTGCCCGATTCAGAAGCCACAGTAATCCGAGCTTTAGTAGACAGGATTGAGGCACTCGAACAACAACTACAAGAATTAGCTAGCCAAAAATCTTTAACCATGCCCCCAGCAGAGGAGATCAGTGTAGAGTTTGATAAGCCAGAAACTCCTGTACCTGTAGGCCAGAGTTGCCATATCTGGGATAAAGACATTCAGCAGTTTTTTGATGGGGCAGGTATTTAATTAGGGAATGGGGAATGGGTTTA
>DNXU01000381.1:1584-5858 GCA_003505715.1 Cyanobacteria bacterium UBA8803
CGTAGCCGAAGGGGAATGGGGAGCTAAATACTCCCAAATTCCTGTTATAGTGCTCAAAACTAAGTATTAATATCAAGTTTCAACTCTTCTGTTAAGTTTTGATCTTCAAAGGTGGATTTATTGACTTCTGGCTCGGAGGGATGGCTCATTTGCTGCAAGCGATCGCAAATCATACTGAGATCTGCTTGAGTGTTGGTAGGCTTTGACGGCGTTTTTAACTTCCCGTTGTCAGAAATAGATGAATCTTGAGTCGGAGAGGGGCGGGTTTCCGTTTGCTCTAAGCGATCGCAAATCAAACTCAAGTGTTCTTGAGTGGAAACTGGATCTCGTGGTTGGGGCAACTCGAGATTCGGCCAAGTGGGTAAATCGTTACAAGTACAGCAATCCGGTGGTATGCCCACATTGAACATGGGTACGGGCATATCGCAGCGAGCGCAAGGCTCTATGTCCCACTTAGATGTCAGTAACTCAGCAATGGTTTGCGGGGTGGCTTCCAGGTAAGAATCACCGCTCTCAGGTGAGAGCAGGTATTGCCAGAGCTGCTCAAATTCCTCGCTATAGCGTTCTCCTGCAATAACCCGTTGGGGTCTAATGATCGTTTGTCCATTGTGAATCACGACTTGTTTGCCTAACTGAAACCAATAGGCTAGATAACGTTTGACTTGTTGTTCAGATGCCATAAAATAAGTTAAAGCAGAGTTGCTGAGGCTGCTTTCTTTGCAAGGCTATATCTCTAGGGTAACGATTTATGAAAATGCGGTAACGGCTTTCCCAAAGCACTCAAATTGAGAATGTGACCCCCTGTTACTAAGTATACGGGGTTGGCGATCGTTCCTAGGTAACGCACTAATTGGCCTAGGCGATCGCGAAACTTCCTGCCCATGGGATATGCGGGTACTACCCCCCATCCTGTCTCCTCTGCTACAAAAATCACAGAACTATTGCTGGTCTGTCCCAGATTCTCCAACAGCTCTGTGATGGTGCTTTCCCAAAAAACCTCATCCCAATCCAGGCAATTGGCGACCCAAGTGCCTAGAGAATCAACTAAAAGACAGCAATTACTCCCGGCATACTCTTGAAGCGTTGCCGCTAACTGGTGTGGCACCAGCAATGTCTTCCATGTAGCTGGGCGTCGTCGCTGATGCTTTTCAATCCGGGAAAGCCACTCCTCATCATCAGGCTGGGTTTGTGCTGTTGCTACGTAAATGACTGCTTTACCAGTTTGCAGGGCGAGGGTTTCCGCCCACTCACTTTTGCCAGATCGCGCTGGCCCTGTTACTAAGATGAGGTTACTCACGATTTAAAAAATTGCTATTGCAGTTAAAATGACCACAAACTCAAAAAAAACTGAGCAATTGGCAAAATCTACTAGCAGGTTTTGCCAAAATTAAGGAGTTGGGCAAGGTAATGTTTCCCCACAGCGAGTCGCTAGGGGCTTTCCTGCCGCAATAGAGCGTGATTTTTGCACAGTGGCATCAGAGAACCATGAAACCAGAACTGCAACGGATCGAGACCGCATTACATCAGTTGACACCAGAAAACTCAATGGACTCCCGAACGACTTCTGCTGCTGTGGCACACCCCACCGACTCTGTTGAAGAAGCCTCCCAAAGCGAGAGGAAAGGGCGCGAACCCTCTTTCTCCATCTCCGTCGATCCCTTCCCCGCCCGCAAGCACCATGGCAAAGCTCCCACATTACCTAAATTTAAACCTCCTAAGTTTAGCGAGCATCGCCACAGCGCTAACCCAGCCTTAGCCATGAATCTGCTTAAAGAAATTCAACAAATTGTAGGCAGTTGGCAAAAGGAACTGCAAACCATAGTGCGACAAATTCAAGATATCTACATGGCAGGCCCAATTGTGGATGGCTGGTTAGAATCTCATTCCCGCCAACCTGAAGAGGCAACAGCAGAAGTGCGCCGTGCCGAGGTTGACCGACTGATGGATTACCTGGCAGAAACTCTCAATCAGCCCGATGCCAAAGTGACTTGTGAATCACCTCGCACAGGCTATCGTCTTTGTGGATTAGATCCAGACGGTCAGTTTTGGGCACGCCCCTGTCCCTCCGATCAAGTTCCCAGCGTCAGTTTAGCGATCGCTCGCTATCAAAAGCTACGTCAGCTATTGAGCCGCAAACAAGATTTGGAAACTCGCCTGAGCCAGCTTGCTGAAACTCTGGTAGTTCTGCATTCTCATCTGTCTCATTAAAGGATTAAGCATTGTGAAACTAGATTTAGGCACGATGAGCTGCACTCACTATCAAGAAATGAAAATGCCCCTCTCCTTTTCCCTTACCCCTATGCCCTATTTTCAACACAGAGTAGCAAAGTTGGCAGGTTACCAGCTAGGAAAGCTATAACATTTGGATAACAGTAAATGGTGGGCGGTCTTTAGAGATTCATTAAATGCTAGGGCAAGCCACCTTGCTGTTGTATAACCTGGTGTATGCTTACGGTCAAATGGGTTATTTTAGTCCTGTCATTCAAGGGGTGCTGAAATGGTCAAAATTGAATAGACCCTCTTTGCCATGCACTGAGAGTCAAGGGAGAGTTGGCGTTTTAATTAAAGATTAATAACTCTTTCCGACTTAGGAATTGACAGAAAAACCAAAATATGCAAACAAAACCTTAACGTTTTTCAATTATGAACTCCAGTGACTCCAAAATCCCTGTTTCGGTTTTAATTCCAGCAAAAAATGAAGAAGCTAACCTCCCAGCATGTCTCACCAGCCTTGCCAGAGCCGATGAAATATTTATAGTCGATTCCCAAAGCGAGGATCGATCTTTGGAAATTGCGGAAAGCTACGGCGCAACGGTAGTGCAATTTCACTTCAACGGGCGGTGGCCAAAAAAGAAAAATTGGAGTTTGGAAAATCTATCTTTCCGGAACGAATGGGTGCTGATTGTAGATTGTGACGAGCGCATCCCTCCGGCACTCTGGGACGAAATTGCCATAGCTATCGAAAATCCCAACTATGACGGCTATTATATTAACCGCCGCGTCTACTTTTTGGGCAAGTGGATTCGTCATGGCGGCAAGTACCCTGATTGGAACTTACGCTTGTTCAAGCATAAAAAAGGCCGCTACGAAAACCTCGGTACGGAAGAAATTCCTAACACCGGTGATAACGAAGTTCACGAACATGTCATCTTGGGAGGTCACGTCGGTTACCTAAAAAGCGACATGGATCACATAGACTTTCGCGATATATATCACTGGTTGGAACGACATAATCGCTACTCGAATTGGGAAGCCCGCGTATATCTCAATATGCTTACTGGCAAAGATGAGTCTGGTACGATTGGAGCAAAGTTGTTTGGAGACGCCGTACAGCGCAAGCGCTTTTTTAGAAAAGTTTGGGTGTGGCTCCCTTTTAAACCAACCCTGCGATTTATTGTTTTTTATATTCTGCGCTTGGGCTTTTTAGATGGAAGAGCCGGATATATTTACGGTCGCCTGTTAAGTCAATACGAATACCAAATTGGCGTTAAACTCTACGAATTACGCAAGTTTGGCGGTCAGCTTAATGTGGTAGAAACACCAGCTGTAACGCCACCTACCTCATCTACTAAGTCAGTTTTATCCTCAAACCGCTGAGAACTAATGACTCATAACGTACATCCCAGTGCTCCAAGCTTAGCTGGACAAACAATTTTGGATGGGGCACCTCTAGTTGATTTACGCCAGTACGATCAATCTGACTACGACCGGGGACGCCCGGGCTGGTTTATCTTACTGTGGTGGTTGGTGCAAGCGATCGCCTTTCCCTTAAGTCCCCATAACGCTCATGGTTTCCGTCGCTGGCTACTGCGGCGATTTGGGGCGAAAATTGGTAAAGGAGTACTCATCCGGCCTACCGCCCGCTTTACCTATCCCTGGAAGATAACCATTGGGGACTACAGTTGGATTGGGGATGACGTAGTCTTGTACAGCCTGGGAGCAATTCAGATTGGCTCTCATTGCACCATTTCCCAGAAATGCTACATCTGCACTGGCAGCCACGATATGCAAGATCCTGCCTTCGGTCTGCTGGTAGATAAAATTGCGATTGGTAATGGTGTGTGGATTGCCGCTGATTGTTTCATTGCCCCAGGCGTTCAAATTGGAGCCAATGCTGTAATTGGCGCTCGCAGCAGTGTGTTCGGCAATCTGCCCGAACAACAAGTTTGCTGGGGTACGCCAGCACGCCCCCACTATCAACGGCAAATCCAGCACAAGTAAAGTTATTAGTTGTTTGTTGTTTGTTGTTTGTTATTTGTTGTTTGTTATTTGTT
>DNXU01000386.1 GCA_003505715.1 Cyanobacteria bacterium UBA8803
GAGGGAGAAAGGTTTTTATCTTTTCATCGCGAGCGAATAGGGAGTGGTGTCTAGCTTCAAAATAGGGAGAAGGAGAGAGAGATTTCATCCTGTGAGTTACGAGCAATCAGCCATGCTGTCTTTTGTAAATTTTAGACAGATGGAGTAAACTCCCTATTTCTAATTTAGTAAAAAAATCGTTGCAGATTGTAAGACAATCCTCTCAAATGGGAGCGATCGCAGGCAATGGGTTAGTGTCGATTGGGTCTTGTTGGATTATTAAGATTGCTAATAGCCTGGTAATGTTCCCCTCGCTTCCCCTAGAAGCTGTCCTAGGGACCGCCAAAGGCTTCCTCTTCAATGCCGTGCCACCATTCCCCTAGATTCATCAGGTCTTTGTGCAGGTCAGCTAGTTCGCTCATATATACATCCGGTGGCAGGGTGGAGCGACGTTCTTGCAGTTTTTTCAGACGTAGTTGCACTAACAGCCAAGGCTTGGAAATGCTGTCTGTTGCCTCTAGGTATTTGGCCAAATCTTTACTATTCATGTTTTGAAATAATGTTTTGAAATCTTGATAAAAGACAGTCACGACAGGAGTCGCGACTGTCCTGTTTGCCTTGTTGCTACAGCTATGAGCGTAGATGTGGCAAAACCTTCCTGCATAGCTGCCTTACGCTCAAGCCATCTGCTGGTTAACGAAATCCCAGTTAATCAGGTTGTTGATAAAAGCCTCGACAAAGTCGGGGCGTCTGTTTTGGTAATCTAGATAGTAGGCGTGTTCCCAAACATCACAGGTTAACAAAGGGGTTTGTCCCATATGCAGTGGGTTTTCGGCATTCAAAGTCTTGGTGACTTTGAGCGTACCCCCATCAAGTACCAACCAAGCCCATCCACTACCAAATTGGGTGGTAGCAGCAGTCTTGAATGCTTCTTTGAACTTATCGTAGCCACCTAAGTCGGCATCGATCTTTTCAGCTACGGCACCTGTAGGCGCACCGCCGCCACTAGGTTTCAGGCAATTCCAGAAGAAGGTGTGATTCCAAGCCTGCGCTGCATTGTTGAAGATACCCATTTTAGAAGAGTCACCATAGACAGCCTTGATAACTTCCTCAATGGCCATGTCAGCCATTTGGGTATCTTTAATCATGTTGTTGTAGTTGTTCACGTAAGCCGCATGGTGCTTGTCGTGATGAAATTCAAAGGTTTTAGCGGAGATGTAAGGTTCTAAGGCGTTATAGTCGTAAGGTAAAGGAGGTAGTTCGTATGCCATTTCGTTCAATCCTCTCTAACTTCATTACTAGGGCGAAGTACTATCTGCTTTCTACTTTAGGCAACGAACAGATCAATTTTTCTGATTTTTTTCTAACTATCTTCCTATTTCTCCCCATACTCCATCAAATATAGTTTGAGACAGCTGGGTTTTTTGGATCTGTTCGTCGCTTGATTTAGACTTTTCACCTAGCAATTTTTCTTCTTGTTACTAACAGAAGCTAGGAAACTGCTATAAGGNNNNATCGTTACTTATTCTACCATTGCCCTTCTTATTTTACTAAACGCAATAAAACTTAACAATAAGATTTTAACGCAAAACGGGACAAGAAACCAGCAATATTCTCCGCTCTCCTAGTTAGAATTCTCAGAATCTATCTGTAGGCATAGATTCTTATGATTACGATAGGCGGTAGCTAATCAGGGCGAGTCGAGTGATACTGCCTTTGAGTACTAGTACATCTAAGCTGCGACTCGCCCCTACACTCGAATACTCTTTAATTTCGAGAGGAACAAGAGAGAAATTTGTATTCATCATCCCTCATCCCTCATCCAACTCCCTAGGTGATTTGTTAAGATTCCGTTAACAGCGATCGCACCACCTCAATAGTTGCTGCTGGACTAGCCGTAAGAAAAATATTCTCCTTGGACAAGCTACTGAAAAATAGTTGACTCTCTTGATGGTCAGTTAATAAAACCACTTTTTTGTCATTTTTCAAGGCGAGGGCAATCTCTGATGCGGTTCCCATCCCCATGCCGCAAGCAATTACCACATCACTGGACAGGACATTAATATTGTTTCGCGCATTGCCCATATCAGTGACGATCGCAATATCAACAGCATCAGAGATATTACTAGTATTGTTGCTGGGCAGGATACCAATTGTCAAACCACCAGCAGATTTGGCTCCTTGGCTAGCAGCATCCATCACTCCAGTTTTCCTGCCCCCCGTCAGCAGTACCCATCCCTGCTCAGCGATCTGCTGTCCTAGTTCGTAAGCATGTTTTAGATGGGTGGGGCTGGCTTTATTACCAGGGCCCATTACTCCAATGATGGTTTTTCTCATTACCCTCTAAGAAGCAAGCTGCTTTTGGGTGGTTGACTCTAGAGAAGCTAAAACTTGGTTTATCATCCCGTTTTTTAAACTTTGGACGCCCCCCTCTCCTTCCTGTTTTGTCGGGAACAAGCCATCGTTTCCATGCCTTGTCTAACCTCTGAAGGTTCATTTGCTGAACCTCGGCATAGATATTGGTATACTTAGGAAACAGCTTTTTAGTTTCCTTGAGTGCAGACTGCTGGCAATAGTAATCTACACGCTTTGGAATTTCTCCAACTGGCTCAGAAACAATTGAACAACGGTCGATTTGGCATCTTGTACGATTTAGCCAATCTAACCGTTGCGCTAAAGCAAAATTCCAGTGCCTTCTCAATAGCTCACTCCAGGTTTCCATTGTGGCGACCTGTTCGGGAGTGGGCTTGATGCGGTACTGGAATGTTACTATCATCAGAGCAATTATAGCACTTAATGTTGTGACGTATATCAAAGGCAATCGCTCGGTTTAGAGCTTTTGTAACTAGTTGTGGTGGTGTGACTATCGAGCACTTAAAACAGTATGTTGAAAATCAAGCTACGCCACGCTCTTGATTGCTGTCCGCCATTCCCCTCCCGCCAATCCTTCGGATGTGGACGGGAGACCCCTGGCGGAAGAATGTTGGAATTGGTGATGGGTGATTTATCGGCAATTTCTTACCAATTACCTATCACCATGTAAACGACCAACGCTAAAAAAGCGAACTAGAAATTATTCCACCTAGTAACACAAAACCAATCCAAACGTTTTGCCGGAAAACTTCACCATAGACAGGTTTGGGAATATCGGGCTGGCGCAGGCGAGTATAATGCCAAGTCCAACCGATAATAGCGATCGCCAAAGCCACCCAAAAGCCTAGGTGCAGCTGCATAACAAAACCTAGTCTAGCTAACAAAGCCGCAGCACTGATAAAGAAAAGCCCCACAGCTTCAGGGGCATAATTACCAAAAAATAGGGCGCTGGAATTAACTCCAATCTTGCGATCGTCCTCGCGGTCTGACATAGCATAGACCGTGTCAAAACCCAATGTCCAAAGCACTGTTGCCCCCCATAGTAACCAAGTAGATGGTTCTAACGTACCCGTTACCGCGCTCCAACTGATGAGGACGGCAAAACCCCAAGCGATGGAAAGGACTAACTGAGGTATCGGAAAGACGCGCTTAGCTGAGGGGTAGAAAACAATTACAGGCACTGCCGCCACGCACAGCCAAAAGGTGAAACGATTGAGATAGAGAGCGAGTATCCCTGCACAACTCATGGCGACTAGGGCAACGATCAGGCCAATTTGGACAGACAGAACCCTAGCAGCCAGAGGGCGATCGCGAGTTCTCTCCACTTGGGGATCGATATCCCGATCCCAAAGATCGTTAATGACGCAACCAGCAGCACTAGTTGCCAACGTGCCGAAAACGATCGCACCCACGAGGGGTAAAGGTGGCATCCCAGCAGCCGCTAAAAACAGCGCCCACAGTGCAGGAATCATCAAAATCAGCCGTCCGGCTGGCTTATCCCACCGTAGCAGCCGCACGATCGCTAGCCAGGTAGGTGTAGGGTGAGATTGTTGCTGCGTCAGCATGGGAGGAATTGCGATTCAGTTAATTTTAATTAGGAGTAACATCTTTCCTCACCATACCGTAACTTCTCCCTACAATATATAGATGGCTCGTATTCCCAGATTGACTTTTGACCGGGGCACTCTACTATTACATCCGCCGCCGCGTGGTAAGGCTTGGGTGGATTATGCTACTTGGGATGACCGGGTGGAAAAGTTTCGTATCCCTGGTATCTACTACCGCATCTTGGTAGAAGCGCTGCAAACTTCAGGGGTTGACTTTATTGATAATGCTAAGGAATTTACCTCACTGGAATTAGTGTCTAGCTTCGAGATGGCACCTTATCCCCATCAGCAGGAAGCACTCTTAGCATGGCAGCAAGCAGGAAGGCGAGGGGTGGTGGTATTGCCCACAGCAGCGGGTAAGACTTATCTGGCTCAACTAGCTATGCAGGATACCTCTTGGAGTACGCTGGTCGTGGTGCCGACACTGGATTTAATGCATCAGTGGTACGCTCAACTAGAGGCAGCGTTTCCGGATGTGGAGGTGGGGTTGTTAGGAGGCGGTTCTCGCGATCGCACTCCGATCTTAATCGCCACTTACGATAGTGCCACGATTCACGGCGAATCTTTGGGAAATCAGTACGGGTTGCTGGTTTTTGATGAGTGCCACCACTTACCGACAGACTTTTACCGGGTAATTGCAGAATATGCGATCGCCCCCTATCGGTTAGGACTCACTGCCACTCCCACTCGTTCAGATGGCCGTCACAACGAACTGAATGCCTTAATTGGTTTGGAAGTCTATCGCAAAAGTCCGGGTGAACTAGCAGGTTTAGCACTGGCGGAGCATCAGCTGGTGCAGATTAAAGTCAAGCTATCACCTAAAGAGCGCGAGCGCTACGACTATTGCATCAAGATCCGCAACGAATTTTTAAAGGAATCCAATATCTACCTCAGCAGTCTCGATGGTTGGCAACGGTTTATCCAAGCTAGTGCAGGTTCGACCAAAGGACGCCGTGCTATGCTAGCGCACCGGGAAGCCAAAGAAATTGCCCTGGGTACGGACGGGAAATTAAGAGTTTTGGCAGATTTACTGGCCAAGCACTATCCGGAACGGACACTAATTTTCACCAACGATAATGCTACAGTCTACCGCATTTCTCAAGAATTCCTGATTCCTGCCATTACCCATCAAACCCCAGTTAAAGAGCGTCACGATATCCTAACTCGGTTTCGGGAGGGGGAATATAAAAGTCTAGTAGCATCCCATGTTCTTAACGAAGGGGTAGATGTGCCCGATGCCAGGGTAGCAATTATTTTATCAGGTACTGGTTCGGAGCGAGAGTACGTGCAGCGGTTGGGGCGAGTATTGCGCAAGGGCACTGAGGAGAATAAACTGGCACTGCTGTATGAAGTGGTAGCGGAAAATACCAGTGAGGAAGGGACCTCCCAGCGACGGCATGGTGCGAGTGGGAAGACGGAATCGTTCAAGCGCAAGGACTTGGAGAAACCGCAGTNNATCAGCAATTGGAAATTCTACCATCTCAACCCTATGAGGTGCAGCGAACAGCTACTCCTAAAGCCGCTGAGTCTGGAGTTAAGTGGGGGAAAGATCTGACTGAATAGGAGCCAAAATAACTGTAATAACTGTGATATCTATAATATCTGTAGGGGCGAGTCGCTG
>DNXU01000388.1:0-840 GCA_003505715.1 Cyanobacteria bacterium UBA8803
GACATACTCCCACTCACAAAATAAAAGCCTGCTCCAGGCAGGCTTGATTAGGATAGCCTCACCTTAAGGGTGAAGGCTACCAGCAGATTCCGTTATGCGATCGCAGCCATCTTCACGTCGTTAGTGGCTAAAAGTTCTTGCAGTTCTTCTGCATCGACAGTTTCCTTTTCAATCAGCATGGCAGCTAATTTGTCAAGGATTAGCTTGTTAGCCATCAAAACTTCTTTTGCCCGTTGATAGGCTTGATCGACGAAGGTGCGGACTTCTTCATCAATCGTTGCTGCCGTGGTATCGGAGAAATCTCGATCTGAGGCAATTTCCCGACCCAAGAACATATTGCCATTCTGCCGCCCTAAGGCCACAGGGCCGAGGCGATCGCTCATCCCGTAGCGAGTCACCATCTGCCGCGCCACGCGAGCAACTTGCTGCAAGTCGTTGGAAGCTCCAGTGGTCACTTCTTCGTCACCGAAGATAATTTCTTCGGCCACCCGACCGCCTAAGGCCACTGCCATTTGATTTTGCAGGTAAGAGCGGGAGTAAAGGCCAGAATCCATCCGGTCTTCGCTGGGAGTAAACCAGGTTAAGCCACCAGCGCGACCGCGAGGGATAATACTGATTTTCTGTACCGGGTCGTAATCTGGCATTAAGGCTCCCACTAAGGCGTGACCAGCTTCGTGATAGGCCACCAGAGTTTTGCGCTTCTCACTCATCACCCGGTCTTTCTTCTCCGGCCCTGCCAACACGCGATCGATGGCATCGTTGACCTCATCCATGGAGATTTCAGTCAGGTTCCGGCGTGCGGCTAAAATAGCTGCTTCGTTCAGCAGGTTGGATAGATCG
>DNXU01000388.1:905-1075 GCA_003505715.1 Cyanobacteria bacterium UBA8803
ATTTTCTCCAGATCCACATCCTTGGACAAAGTCTTACCCCGGGCGTGAACTTTGAGAATTTCCAGACGCCCTGCGTAGTCAGGACGATCTACCACTACCTGACGGTCAAAGCGACCTGGACGCAGTAAGGCCGCATCTAGAACGTCTGGGCGGTTCGTCGCTGCAATAAT
>DNXU01000388.1:1115-8138 GCA_003505715.1 Cyanobacteria bacterium UBA8803
CAGCAACTGGTTGAGGGTCTGCTCTCGTTCGTCGTTACCGCCACCCAAGCCAGCACCTCGCTGACGACCCACCGCATCAATTTCATCGATAAATACGATACAGGGGGCATTACTCTTAGCTTGCTCAAACAAGTCGCGGACGCGGGAGGCACCAACACCGACAAACATTTCCACAAACTCAGACCCAGAAATGGAGAAGAAGGGCACACCTGCTTCACCTGCAACAGCACGAGCTAGGAGGGTTTTACCAGTTCCAGGAGGGCCGACGAGCAGGACACCTTTGGGAATTTTGGCACCAACGGCAGTGAAGCGGTCAGCATTTTTGAGGAAGTCAACTACCTCGTTTAACTCCAACTTGGCTTGTTCAATGCCAGCTACATCGCCAAAGGTTACCTGAGTTTGCGGCTCCATCTGCACTCTAGCTTTCGACTTGCCAAAGTTCATCGCCTGAGAGCCAGGACCATTTTGGGCACGTCGCAGTAAGAAAAACAATCCCACCAGAAGTAGCACGGGGAAGAAGAGACTGCTTAATGCTCTAAACCAGAAGCCTTCATCGCTCTGGGGCATCACCTGGATGTCTACTTTATTCTCGGTGAGAATGCTAATCAGTTGCGGATCGTTGGGCAGGTTAACCGCGAATTGGTTACCATCTTGAGCCATGACCACAGCCTTAGTGCGATCGGCGCTGATTTTAACCGTCTCTACCTTATCGTTTTTAACGTTATCGATGAACTGGTCGTATCTCCAAGTCTCCCGGTCTGGGGATGGTTTATCTAGAAATGCTGTTGCCAAAGCAATTACGACTATCGCTAGCAGCGCGTACAGCCCAGCATTTCTCCACTTTTTATTCACTACTTATTTCCTCCTTAGGGTGTGAGGATGAGGGAACGGCTTCTTTTATTAACTAATGTTAACGTCTCTGAGAATGAATTGGCGCAGTTGGCTTCTGGAAACAGGTTTAACTTTGTGTTTGTCCTCATCTATGGTAGTATCTAGGGTTTATCTTGTGGGATTCAAGTATAAAAAAGACTCCTTAACTGTTCTAGAGGGCTGGTCAAAAGGGGATACCTGAGAAGCTGCTGTGGGTTGAGGAGGGTATGGATGGGAATGACTTGCATGACGCTGTTGCTGTAGGCGATCGCTTCAAAGCCTTTCACCAGTTCCCGATCCCAAGTTACTTCCTGCACCGTTAACCCTTTCTGAGTCAGCCAGCCAATCAATTGCGATCGCATCACTCCCGGTAAAATTCCCGCCGCCACAGGTGGCGTCCACCAGCAACCATCTTGCCAACCCCAGAGATTGCCCGTAGCAGTTTCCAACCAATTACCCCGATCGTCAACCAAGATAGCTTCCTTTGCCCCAAGCAGTTGAGCCTTTTGAAGAGCTAACCATCCCCCCAAGTAGTTACCCGTTTTATAGGTAGGTAACGAACGGCGAAATTCTAAGCCATCTGCTAGCCAAGCTGTCACACCCTGCTGTTGACGTTCCCTTAAATCTTCTGGTAAAGGTCGTCCGGTAATCCACTCTCGTCCATCGGGGAAGATTACGATTCTCAGTACCGGAAAAGATGCTAACAAAGTCTTGGCTCCTTGCCGCAAACGCTCCCATTCAGGTAGCTGCCAGCCAAAGGCTTGTAAACTGTGCAACAACCTCGCACAATGGGCATTCCAACTGGTTAAGGGGTGATCTAATGACTCATGATAAATTCGCAGGGTTGTAAACACCGTGGCACCGTATAGCAAGCCAGGGTCATCAATTGCTAGATCGATCCGGTTACCCTGAATTAACGTGCCGTTATACCAGAAAAATGCTTGAACCATCATCCAAAATTTGATAGAAGTTCACTAGTTTAGGAGTTCAGAATAAAATATATATCTGTAGGGGCGAGTCGCTGTGAAGATATCAAAAATGAAGGCGATAATCTTAATTAACTCGCCCATGCCAGAGATTTGGTTTACTTTAATTTCAGCATCATCCAGGGCGACCAAATACATTCTCTTCACGTCCACCTAATCTTAAACAGCGGGTCGCCCCTACAGATATATATTTTATGTGTATAAGGTTTTTACCTCTCAAATAAAAATGCTACCTATAAATTCTCAGGAAAAACTCATAGGAGTATCAGAATAAAATAATTTTTTCAAGGAGTGTTTGATTAAAATAAATATGATAGCGAATAATTCGCCGCTTTTCCAGTAGAGATACTGCTCTTCAAGAGAAGTGCAGCGCGGCAGAAATAACCCGCCAGTTCAAAAAGATTAAAAGCACTAGCAAGTGGTTTTAAGGATTATTTTGACCAAACCAACCCCATGAAACTACCCAGCCGTCTGCTAAAAGCCACAAGGAATGTTTGGCAGACACTCGATCCCTATTCACTACAGATGCGATTAACAGTGGGAATTGCCGCTGTGTCAGCTATGGGATTGGGTGGCGTGGCGATCTGGACGAGTTGGAAAATGCAGCACATCCTTGTCACCAGCCAGAAGCAGAACATCCAATACCTGGCTGAACGTTTGCCCCATGATATAGAAATTTACAGCGATATGCTGCCGCTGGCAACCGGGATGCAAAAGGCAATTAATAACCTGACCACTGATAACACTCTACTGTGGGTACGCAGTACTGATGGCTCGATTATCGCTCAATCTACAGCACTCCAGGCAAACGCCAACCATTTATTAAGATCCCAAATGCAACTCATGCCCAAGTTGTATAAAGTACGGGGACGTTACTGGGTTGCTTGCGGCAATCCCTTGCAAGTCAAGGGCAAAATGCTGGGCAAGGTTTACGTTGCCAAGGACATCACCAGCGAGCAAATTATGTTTTTGAGCCTGATTAGAACGTTGGGTATTGCTAGTGGCTTATCTATCGTGCTAATTACGGTCGCGATCGCTATTTACATCCAGCGAGCGCTGCAACCCCTACGCCGGATTTCTCAACTGACTCAAACTATTTCTGTAGAAGATTTGGGACAAGCCCAGATTCAGCTAGATCGGGCACCCACAGAAGTGAAAGAATTGGCGCAAACGTTCAATAAAATGTTGCTGCGTTTATTTGATGCTTGGGAGATGCAAAGGCAGTTTGTTAGTAATTTTTCCCATGAGTTGCGCACGCCCTTAACCATTGTATCCGGTTATTTGCAAAGTACCTTACGCCGAGGTGCTAACCTGACCCAACCGCAGAAAGAAGCCCTGGAAATTGCCGTATCAGAAACCGATCGCACTATTCAACTATTGCAGGATTTACTGGAGCTGGCACGGGCAGATAATGGCAGGATGCGTTTTAATGTAGAACCTCTGATACTTAACGAGGTAGTGGCAGAATTGGTGGAAATGGCCATGCAATATAGTAATAGAGCGATCGCGCTTAAAGCTGCTGCCGATAGAATTGAGGTAAAAGCAGACCGCGATCGCCTCAAGCAAGTACTGCTCAACTTAATTGATAATGCCGTGAAATACTCTGACCCGGATCGGCCAGTAACGTTGAAGTTAGAACCCGCAGGCGAACAGGTGAAGATTCATGTATGCGACGAGGGTAGCGGTATTCCTTTGTCCCAACAAACTCGCATCTTTGAGCGTTTCTACAGGGTGGATGAAAACCGCGCCCGTTCTACTGGGGGTACTGGTTTAGGCTTATCAATTGTCAAGACGCTGGTGGAAGGGATGGGGGGCCATGTTACCGTGCGATCGCAACCCGGTAAAGGTAGTGTCTTTACTGTCAGCTTGCCTTTAGTAACAATCCCACAAAGATAACCTCACCGAGAGTATGCTTGAATAAGCATTCCCTCAAAGTGGGAAGGAGGATATAAAAATGGAATTCAAGCCAGTCCCTGTAGAAATTCCTGAAGGTTGTAATATCATTATCGGCCACAGCCATTTCATCAAGACCGTTGAGGACTTGCATGAAATTATGGTCGGTATCTCGCCTCAGGTTAAATTTGGCTTAGCCTTTTGCGAAGCCTCTGGCCCTTGTTTAATTAGGGTATCGGGCAACGACCAAGCACTGCAAGACGTGGCGACTAAGAATGCCCAAGCGATCGCCGCCGGACACAGTTTTGTTATCTTGATGAAACAAGCATTTCCCATCAATTTTTTGAATGCTATCAAGCAATGTCCGGAAATTTGCACCATTCACTGCGCAACCGCCAATCCGGTGGAAGTCATCGTCGCTGAAACTCAACAAGGGCGAGGGATTGTCGGGGTTGTGGATGGTTTCTCCCCTCAGGGTGTAGAAAGTGCAGAAGATGTGCAAAACCGCCAGCAGTTTTTGCGGAAAATTGGCTATAAACTTTAATGTAGTTAACACTTCTTCAGCAGTCAATAACTCAGCTATAGCATTTTTCTTTGAGATGTCAATAAATTATCTAGCATAGACAAATCACACACCTTTTCATCATGAAAAACTGTAGGGGCGACCCGCTGTTTAGGATTAGGTGGATGTGAAGAGAATTGATTGGGTCGCCCTGGATGATGCTGAGATTCTTGGTAAACCAAATCCCTGGCATGGGCGAGTCAATTAAGGTTATCGCATTCACCTTTGATATTTTCACAGCGACTCGCCCCTACAGATATATATTTTATAGGTATAACTTTTTACATATTAAATAAAAATGCGATATAGCGTGCCTTAGATACCAACACTCCCGATGGTAAAGTAAATAGCAAAGCCCGATCGCATCAATAACAAATGATGAATCCGCAAACAGATAGAGAAAATCCAACTGTATTTGACAGGCTCTGGGGTATTCTGAGCGAACTCCGTCAAAAACTAGGCGATCGCTTCGAGTTGCAGCCAAATCATGCTACTGAAACCTTACAAAGCTTTAGTAGTCCTGATGGTAAAGTCCAGGGTTCGTTGACCGCGTTTTCAGGCTCAGAGATTGACTGGTTGGTGCATTCTTGGCTGCACAACCCTATGTTGAACTTCAGCACCATGCGCTTAACTGTTTGGCTGGGGTCACAGATCCGGGTTCCCCATCTAGCGTTTGAGTTGGGTACAGTGCCAAATGTATTTTTCTATATGGATTACATTCCTCGGGTCGATCTGTGGTCTGACCTGAACTACGTGGAGCGCTATTACGAACCCGTTGAGCCAACCTACTTGACATTACGGGGTAATTCTCAGCTGTCTCTATTTGTGAGCAAGAGTCTTTACGTCCGCCAAGTGCAATCCCCCACTCACTTATGCTACACTTGCTCGGCTACAGAAGATCCCTGCGGCCTAATTCACAACCTTGCCCATGAAATGCTAGATCGCTGGCTAAGTTGGGTTGATGAAGCAGAACCAGTTCCAGAAACAGCTCGCACGGCTTTAGCAGAACGCGACTCCTGCCTACGCCGCATCAGTGCCGAACGCGATCCAGGTAACCGAATGGCCGTGCAGCTATTTGGCTCAGAATTAACCGATAGATTAGTTAGAGCGCTATGGGGCGATCACAACATTTCCTCAGTTGTGGAGGAATGAATAATCATGGTGCCTCATCGATGATCTAGCCACTGTTGCCGCCTGACTCTCAAATAAACTCTCAGGGGAAATTGATAAAACTCCATCACCAACCATACCACTAGTACCAGATGAGATACAAAAGTTAACCCAGTCCAAACCTGGGGTAGCCAAGACAAGCGGCTGCTGGGGTCTGGTGGAAAAGTATAAGCGGCCAGACCAATTAAGGTAGTTGGCAGGGTAATAAACGCTACAGCCAATAACCAGGTTCCCCAGTTCCAGGCTACCCCCTCTAAGTGTGCGCCGATCCAATTTTGGCCATTCCAGCGCCAGGAGAGGGGAGGCTGTCGGTCACTCATTTTCAAGATCTGTCTTTCTAGATCGGCGGTAAAAATGTGGCGGCAGGAACCACAAGCTAAAGCATCCATTAAGGACATGGCTTGGATCTGGCCTAAACGGCAGATCGGCCAAGGGTAAACCCCATGATAGTTCAAACGGTTGACCGAGTTTTGTGGACTGTACATGAGAAAAGCAACCTGCGATCCCTTCCTTAAAATATTACCGATGCAGCCAAAAGAAATCAGCGATCGCCTTTTCTCCTTGAGGTAGGTTCTCTTCAGGCGTACCAAACAAGACGGAACGCTGGATTAATTCAGAAGTGTTGAGACGGCGAGCAACTCGGCTGGGAATGCCGTAGCCGTAGACAATATGGCCTTTTCCGGCAATAACCACCACTTGATAGTCTGGATTGGCTCTGACAAATTTAGCGATCCCTTCTGCCATCGTTTCATCCCAAAGCACCTGTGCCGTGAAAAATTGCTCAAAATTTTTACTGTACCCCTGACTCTGTTGATGATGCTGTTCGTAGATTTCTTGAATCATTTGACGGTATTCGGCGTTATCTGTGCGAATTTCTGTAAGGGGGGGAATTTGCTGTCGTTCTTCCTCTGTCAGGCTGTCTAACCCGCCGCTAGCCACTTTACGAGTTACCTCTGTGGGAGTATTCAGTGCTAAAATCGGCAGTTGATGTTGTTGAGCAAATCGCAATAGGGGGGCATAGTATTCCCAAGGAAAACCCCAGCGTTGCTTGTACTCTGTTTGCTCCATCAGCTCGGATTCTGTAATTGTCCCTGCTACATATTGGTTGAGGCTCTCCTGAGCGGGTCGCTGAAACATCTCCATGGCGATCGCAATTTTCGGACGTTGCTGGTAGAGTGCTTTCAGGATTTGCAGTTGAGCATGATGGTCTTCAGGGTTACTGTGGGTTTCACCCAAATAAACCACATCTGCTTGCAGGAGTTCTTGCACTATCTCATCCTGAGATAAGCTGGTTTGCTTATGTTGCTGTTGAGTTGGGATAGGGGGAGGATTTGCAGGACTCTGGGTACAAGAGGGAGCAGTACACAAGAAGAAGATGCCCAACGACCAGGCAAAGATTTTGGCAATTTGGCGAATTTCCATAAACTTATTGAAAATAGCTGGTACCAGCGATAGTCGATGTCCTCGTTGACGAGTTCCCAGGTGACGTTGCGAACGGTCTTGAAGGCGCCTGCCGCATCGACCGCAACGACGTCGAGGTTG
>DNXU01000206.1:0-3678 GCA_003505715.1 Cyanobacteria bacterium UBA8803
TTCTCCCCCCAAGGTTGGGGGGCCGGGGGGGCACAAACTGATGCTATCCCTTCGCCAACTGTGGAGTCGAGTTGGGATGAATCTCAGGGTTTGGAGTTGAGTTGGGATGAATCTGAGGAATCTTGTTCCAGTTTGGGTGAAGCCCAGGACTCTGAGCCAAGCGTGCCCAATGCCCAGGATGATGAAGAACCAGTAAACTTACTTTTAGAGTCGATTTGGGGGAGCTTGCCTTCTCCAGAATCTGAAATGTTGGAGTCAGCTGACTTTAATCAGCAGAATCTAGAACTAGAGACGGGGCAAGAGTCAGGTTTAACCGAGAAACCTCTGACAGAATCAACATCACAAACAGGAGATCGAGAGACACACAAAGCTAGTGAAGAGGAAGCGCAGAAGCAGGAATTGGCAGAGTCTGTATCTGTTGCCGTCGCCACCTCTGCACCGCCATCTCCCATATCCGCAAAAGACTTAGTATCTGTATCAGATACAGTACGAGTCAATGTTGAGCATTTAAAACGTCTGAACTACTCCGTTGGGGAATTGCTGACCAACCAAAACCGTCAGTTACTGGAGAACGAACAACTACACCTAGCCGTGCGAGACCTCCTCATCCGCCTCCAAAACCATCAGCGACTGCTCGATCAACTACAAGATTGGTATGATCGCTCCTTTAACTGGTCGCAACAACGGCACGAGCGGGAATGGGGAAGAAAAAGACCAGGGACAATACCAATGGGTGATTCCCCAAATCCCTTCGACCCACTGGAACTGGAAGCTTATAGCTCTTCTCAGGTTTTGATCCAATCAGTGATTGATGACGCAGTGCAATTAGCAGAAGCAACCGAAGCCATCGACCTGTTTGCTCGCCAAGCTGATCAGACCCTGGAAAAACAACGTCGGCTGTTAGGGAATACCCGCGATACCCTAATGGAAGCGCGGATGCTGCCCTTAGGAGAAATTTTTTGTCGCTTTCCCCGGGTGCTACAGCAGTTAGAAACCTTGCATAACAAGCCAGTAGCCCTAGAATTGCAAGGCACTGAAGTACTAGTAGATAAAGTAATTGCCCAAAAACTTTACGATCCGCTATTGCACCTCGTCCGGAATGCCTTCGACCACGGGATTGAATTACCCCAGATCCGGCAACAACTAAGCAAACCCAATCAAGGCCAGATTAAAATCCGCGCCTACTATAGCGGCAGATACCTAGTGATTGAAGTTCGAGATGACGGTCAAGGATTAGATTTCCCCAAAATTCGTCAACGAGCAGCACAACTGTTCTTCTCACCAGAGCGAGTTAGCAGTCTGAGTGAGGCTCAGTTGACAGATTTACTATTTGAACCAGGCTTTTCTACAGCCTCTGGGGTAAATGACTTATCTGGGCGAGGCATTGGTTTGGATGTAGTTCGCGCTCAGTTGCAAGCGCTCCAGGGTGTGGTTACTGTTGATTCTGAATTCCAGCGAGGTACAACGTTCAGACTGCAAATTCCCCTCAGCCTAACGATCTCTAAATTGCTCCTAGTTCAGGCGGGCGAGCAAGTTTATGCTTTGCTTGCTGATGCAGTTGAGCAAATTCTCATGCCGGGTTCCGATCAAATTCGTAGTTGGGAAGATGGCAAAGTTCTCCGTTGGGGTAAAGGTACTGATGAACGCCTCATCCCAATTTTCTCGCTGGCGAAAGTCCTGGATTATGGTTCGCAAAACCTTAAGTCCTTATTAGTAAAATCCCAGCGCCCCTTGGTTGCTCCAGAACAGGCATCGCCTGTTATTCTGCTTCGTTGCGAGGATCAGCTTTTAGGTCTAGAAGTAGACCAACTAATTGGAGAGCAGGAATTAGTGATTCGTCCTTTGGGCGCAATCATGTTACCACCCTCCTATGTCTATGGGGGCAGTATTCTAGCGGATGGTAGGCTCACCTTAGTGATTGATGGAGCTGCATTAATGCAGTACATATCTGACCGACACCTCGAGCGCAGTAGCAGGTTGTCAGGTAGTGCAGGTGCTAGCGCGAAACATCTATATCCGGTTGAAGATTTGAGTCAAGAGCCTGCAAACTTCTACCTACCTTCTGGGTTCTCCTCCGGCACACAATCGGTTCAGCGACAACTGTCATCTCAAACCCAAGCTGCTTTACCAGCATCACCCGATCTTGATTTCCAAACCAGACAGCAAAAAATGGTGCTTCTCGTTGACGACTCGATCACCGTGCGCCAAAGTCTGAGCCTCACCTTACAAAACGCTGGTTATCAGGTGTTTCAGGCTAAAGATGGTTATGAAGCGATCGAGCAACTTCGGCACAATCCCAACATCGAGTTAGTAATCTGCGATATCGAGATGCCACGCATGAATGGGTTTGAGTTTCTCAAATACCGTCAGCAAGACTCAAGTTTAGCTAAGATTCCTGTCGTCATTCTAACGTCCCGGAGTGGCGAGAAGCACCGCTTGATTGCTTCAGAGTTAGGGGCAGTTGGTTATATCACCAAACCCTACCTCGAACCCAAGCTCTTGAAAACAGTAAGTGAGGTAATTGAGCCAACCCTTCTTGGTAATTCTTAGTATATCGTTACTTGCTAATGGCTAATTGTTCATTGTTCAGAAGTTTTTTATAAAGTTATTAGCTCTTAGCAAGATTACTAGAATTATTATTGCTCAATCAACTCTTAACTCTGCTCTAATTAGTGGTTATAAACTGCTACCCAGAGACTATTAACCAACAACCAAGAACCAACAACTAACAACTAACAACCAACAACTAAAAAAATGCAAGACGAGACAAAAGTGGGCAAATTCATCGTTTTTAGAATCGGGGATTGTCTCATGGCACTGTCCATTAGCGATGTGTTGAAGGTGATAAATTATCCTTCAGCTACCAGTGGGGGATTAAAAGGGATGGGCTTAGTCCAGCTAGGTCGCCATACCATTAGAGTTTTTGATTGGCATGAGGAGTTCAATGCCAGCAGTTTACCGAACTTACCCGATCGCCAATCCTTTTTAGTCATTAGCCGCACTCCTCAAGGAGAACTGTGCGGGATTGAGGTAGACGAACCGCCTAATTTAGTAGAATTACCCTTAGAAATCATGCGATCGCTCCCGTCATCTGAGCGTCAGTCTCCTGCCCTCACTCTGGTAAGCCATGCCGCTGTCATCTCCCAGAAAGACACCACCACAACAATTTTCCTACTGGATATGAAACGAGTTCCGTATCAAGCGATCGCCTATACCGGATAGATTGGTTAGGCCGATCCCTGAATATATAAGTTAAGCTTCCTCGTCGCTCAATCGGCAACGCTGGAGTGTCTTGCACTCAATCCGCTTTTGGCGATCGCTAATAATAGTGGCCAAGTCTGGCCGTCCGGTAAGAGTCAGTCGCCAGTCAGCCCAGATTTCGTATAGGGTATCCACAATCCAACCAATCGCAGGTAGCTTGGTGGCGGCATAAATCCACCCCATGCCCAGAATTTCGTAAACTCGACGAAAGACCTCGACATTTTTGATGACAGTGCCGTCGGGAAGTACCGCATGAATGCGCCCCATTGCCGTCTCGAAGTCTACTCCGCTATGTGCTTCGGGAGTATAGTCATTGTCGGCAATATTCACAAACATCACCCTTCCTCGACCCCCATCGCGTTTTCTCAAGAAGTTGACCTCTCGCACGCACAACGGACATTCACCGTCGTAGAGTAA
>DNXU01000206.1:3691-16062 GCA_003505715.1 Cyanobacteria bacterium UBA8803
ACTTTTCAGGCACAGACACAGTAGCGACTTCAAAGGATTTGTAGGGTGGGGTGTTCGATAAGGGCATAAGCGGTTGCTTCGATCAGTTAGTGTCGGCACCTTGTTAACCATCTCCCCAAAAAGGAGATGGAGATTTTACTGGTTTGGATTTGTTACTAATTGTAACGAGTTGAGGATGCATTGGGTACACAAGGCGTTGAGTGCCACAGAGGGCGGTTGTCTCATTGGCTTTATGGCACTTTGGTGCAGTTGTTGGAAAGAAAGTGTGAGGAGGAGGGGATTCAGCTTGTGGTGAAAGATCCCTTTAAAACTTCGCAGTTTTGCTCTGCCTGCAACAGATGGGACAGACGAAACCGAAAAGGTGACAGGTTTAAGTGCGTTCATTGTGGCTACCTCGCTCATGCTGACCACAATGCGGCTCACAACTTGGAACTTTTAGGTACGGCGGGAGTTTATGGTCTCCGTTCCTATTTAAGTTCATTTCGGCCAAGTTTTGGATAACCATATAAATACTACATAAATCCTTTCATCCCTATGAGTGCTTTTCGCATCGGAATAGCTGGCCCTGTAGGTTCGGGAAAAACTGCTCTAGTTGATGCTTTGTGCAAGGCCATGCGGACATCATGTCAAATTGCTGTGGTGACGAATGATATTTATACTCAGGAAGATGCCCAGTTTTTGGTGCGGAGTCAGGCACTAGAGAGCGATCGCATCCTAGGTGTGGAAACTGGGGGTTGTCCCCACACAGCGATCCGGGAGGATGCCTCGATGAATTTGGCAGCGGTAGAACAGCTAGAACATAGGTTTAGCGATCTAGACTTGGTTTTCTTAGAAAGTGGTGGTGATAACTTGGCCGCAACCTTCAGTCCGGAACTAGTAGATTTAACTATCTACGTGATTGATGTTGCTGCCGGAGATAAGATTCCTCGGAAAGGGGGGCCGGGAATTACTAAATCTGACTTGTTGGTTATTAATAAAATTGACCTAGCTCCTATGGTAGGAGCTGATTTGAGTATTATGGAACGGGATGCCAAAAAAATGCGTGGTAATAAACTTTTTATTTTTACGAATTTGAAAACCCAGCAAGGGCTTAAAGAGGTAATTGATTTTATTAAATTGCATAAGGTTTAAGCACCACTCTGGGGAAGTTTTATACTGACGGGGTGTAAGGTATGGGGTATGGGGCATGGGCGTGAAGTATTGGTCAATTTTCCCTACACCCCAAACCCTACAACCTAAGCCCTAGCTTGCTGAGGAGACCTGCCGTAATAGCGATGATAGTAATCATAGGAACTAGCTCGATAACCCTTAACCCCATTTGCCACCATGCCCAACACTCTAGCATTAGAGGTTTTTAACCCATATAAAACTTGCTTCAAAACTTCTCGATCCGTTCTACCCAACCCCACAATCATTACAATCCCATCGGTATGAGCGGCCAGCACTCGAGCATCTGCCAGACCCAGTAGAGGCGGTGTATCAAAAATTACTAAATCGAAGGACTTTTGCAAGTAGGCTACTAAATTCTGCATCTTTTTAGAACAGAGCAGTCGAATGGGGTCGGGGGGAATTTGTCCGGCTGTTAGTACAAACAAATTCTCTTCCCAGGGGGATTGCTGAATCACATCATCCACGCTAATTTCGCTGGAAATTACATTGCTCAATCCCCAAACATTTGGCAAATCCGTCTTTACATGGACTTGAGGACGACGTAAATCAGCATCCACCAGCAACACCCGCTCCCCCATGGCCGCAGCGGCCTGTGCTAGGAACGCTGATGTAGTAGATTTCCCATCTGCCGGGACAGCAGAACTCATCACCAACGAGCGAATGGGTCGATCCGGACTGAGGAAGTGGAGATTGGCGTGCAGAGAGCGAAATGCTTCTAAAACTGGAGAAGCAGTATAACGATAAGACCGTTGGTTGAATTCTGACTCCAGTTGCTGGCCCTCTGGCGTCGCAGCAGGCACCGGGCGGGCAATGCCTTTTTTGAGCTCTTTGCCAAAAGGAATTGTTCCTAACACCGCCAAACCGGTGCTGTCCTTCAACTCATCTGGAGAGTGAAAAGCCTTATCCAGCTTTTCCGCTAACATCCCAGCACCTGCTCCAGCAAGTAACCCAGCTACAGTTCCTAGGACAATGCCACGCGGTACGTTGGGTGATATCGGCGTTTGGGGCTTTTGCGGATCGGACAGCTTCTGCCAGGGAGGAGTCTTTTGGGATTCCTCAATTTGCAGCTTCTCCCGAACCGCCAGAAAGCGGCTTAAGCTTTCTGTTGCCACATTGAGCCGTCGGTTTAAATCGGTATACCGACGGGCAATAATCGGTAACTCTTTGATTTGCTGGCTCACTCGGCTTTCCGCATCAGCTATTTCAGTTTGCCGTACTTGTAGAACTTGAATTTGGTTCTCCGTCTCCACCAGCTTTTGAGTCAGATCCAAACGTAGTGAACTGGGGGATGCTAAAGATTCTGCATTGTTGGGGACTCCCGAAGATCCGCTGCCAACCACGTTTGCTGCTTCTGCCTCGATTAAGGGCAGTAATCTTTGCTGTTTTTCGCGTAGTGCCTGAATGGTTGGACTGTCTTCTGTAAACCGCGCTGACTCGGCAGCAATTTTACTTTCGACCTCAGATAGCTGGTTGAGTAACTGTTGGTAACGGGGAGCTTCCGAAAGTGCTGCTGCCGCGATCGCTTGATCTGGCGTTACCCCCAACTGCCCCAACTGGTCCTGCAACTCTGTGTAGAGCCTTTGAGCTTCAACTAACTGGCTTTCAGTTTCTTGTCGTTGTTTGACAATCTCGCTAACACGATTCGTCAGTAGTTGACCCTGAGTTTCGGGATCGACAATTTTGTAATTCTGCCGCAAGTCCTGAACTTTTTGCTGAAGATCGTTGACTATGCCTTGGAGTTCTTTTGCCTGTTTATTGACAAAGGCAAGCCCTTGAGTTACAGCAGTTCGCTGCTCGGTCTCTGAGTATTTGACGTAACCATCAGCGACCTGCTCCAAGATAAACCGAATTTTTTCGGGGTCTGAATCTTGATAGCGAACTTCTAAGATTTTGGTTTGTTGCAACCGAGAAATAATGAGCTTGGTTCGGAGCGTGTCGTAGTCAACGGTTGGATACCGAGCTTGAATTTTCTTAACAATGGGAGCCATCACCTGAGGACTCCACAACACCTGAATCTGAGTCTCGTAGTCGGGGCCTTCGACTTGAATATTGGCCGTTTTGCTGAGAGCCTCTGTGAGTTGCTCAACTCTGTCTTCACCAGAAACCGATCCGACTAAGAGCTGAAACTTGCCTTCATAGTTGGGAGTCTGCTTCAAAACTCTAGCGACGATCCCAGAGGTAACTGCGATCGCTACCCCAGCAATTACAATGAATCGCCGTCGCACCACCCCTAGAATCTGACCCAGATCGAGCTTGTCTTCCTGGATCTCAGAAAACCCATTGGTGTAGATTGGCATCAATTCGGACAGCTGTTTACCGTTACTAGTGGGTAGCAACGGCTGATAATCTCCAGTTAGAGCCATAATGTAACTATGTTAGAAGTTGCTTTCACCCAAACCGATCCTAATTTTCCTCTGGGTTGAAAAAATGGTTCCAGAGGATGACTTGAATTCACAAGGCGATACTAACTACTGATACAGTCTTGGTGCGATTTATCAGGATAGACAAGCTTTAGGGTGGAAACTCAATACCTTAGGGGAGAATCGCGGCACTTTTGTTCAGAGATGCCGTCTACTAATTATGAGGGATGAGGGATGATGGGGAGAGTTTTCCTGTGTGCTGGTGTACGCAGCGCATGGTGGCTGACTTGAAGATGGAGAATTGGAAATTGAGAAATGAAAATAGAGCGTTGTGTAGTCGGCTTATGTAGTGGCATTTAATGTAATACTTCCAGGATATTTACTACTTTATATTGCGAATAAACACCTGTCTAAATTTAGAAAATATATTTTAAGTTTTTACTACATAATAAGAAGATATTAAGTATTAGCTTTTTTCTGAAAATTTAATTTTCACCTAAATAAAAGTCACTGCTGTTTTTCTATAGCCTATACTCAGGAGGCAGAGTTGCCTTTAATTTTGTTGGCCTCCTGAACCTATGCTTTTTGGATAGACAGGTTTTCACCTAGTAATTGATAAAATTTCTGGCCTGAGCTTTGAGCCTCATTATGACGAACTTGAATTAAACAAAAAAATTACCTACAAAAAAATATTTTTCATTTATTTTTATTCTTTTATTGCAAAAATATTGCTCATTGATTTACACAAAAAAATCAAATTTATATCCGGATAACATCCATTTTTTATGTAAATTCTAGCGTATCTCTGTATCAGCTAAATGCTCTCATCATAAGTACAGTGACATGAAAAATGGCAAGACTACAGCTAGACCTAGTCAACCGCTTGAACTGTCGATATTTACCCAATTTTACCCACCTGACTATGCTGCTACAGGACAGCTAATTGAAGAACTCGCTATTCAATTGGGAAAACTGGGGCTACCCGTTCAAATCTTTACAGGGCAACCTGGTTATGCGTTCCAAAATCAGTTGGCTCCGACAATTGAGCACGGCGATGGGGTCGTGGTTAAGCGAACGCGAGCCACTCGGATTTGGTCGAAGCGAATTCGGGGCAAAGCCATGAATGGATTGCTATTTTGCCTGCGTTGTGGACTGCATTTGCTCAAAAACAGTAATCGGAGTGACGTGTTACTCCTAACCACGGCTCCTCCATTCTTACCAATTCTGGGATACTTAGCCCATAAAATTTTTGGCCTTTCCTACGTTTGTCTGCTCTACGATCTCTACCCAGATATCGCTGTCGAACTCAATGTCGTCTCTCGTCATCATTGGTTAGTGCGATTCTGGGATGCTCTTAACCGCCACATTTGGTGTCAGGCAGAGCAGATCATCGTTCTCAGTTCTTCGATGAAAGAGCGAGTCGCGGCAAAATGTCCGGAAATCCGGGACAAAATTGCAGTTATTCATAGTTGGGCTGACCCCAACTGGATTGTGCCCATTGCCAAACAAAATAATTGGTTTGCTCAAACGTTCGATCTGGTTAATACTTTTACAGTTCTTTATTCCGGAAATATGGGACGCTGCCATGATATGGAAACAATTCTGGAAGCGGCTAAACTCCTCCAAAAAGAATCGATTCAATTTGTTTTCATTGGGAATGGTGCCAAGCGTCAAGCATTCCAGGCTCAAGCTCGTAAGCTGGGTTTGAGCAATTGTCGGTTTTTGCCCTATCAAGAAAAGCAGAACCTGCCCTATTCACTGACTGCTTGCGACCTGTCCTTAGTCAGTGTTAGTCCTGGTATGGAGGGATTAGTAGCACCCAGTAAGCTCTATGCGGCTTTGGCAGCGGGGCGTCCCGTAGCAGCGATCTGCGAACCTCATTCCTATTTGCGAGGCATCCTGGCCGATGCCAATTGTGGTGCAACTTTCAATAATGGTGACGCCGCTGGGCTGGCAGCTTTTATCCGCTGCTTGTCAGCCGATAGCGAACTCGCTAAACAAATGGGTGAGGCAGGGCGTCGCTATCTCGAGTCCAACTTTACCCCTAAGGCAATCGCCCAACAGTACTCAAATGTGTTACACAGATCTACCACAAACGTCGTAGAAGCTGAGAGCCAGTCAGAGGAGTACATTAACGTTAAGGTAACGGCAGAGCCTGTTCCTCCAAGGGACGGATGATAGTCGGTGTGGACGGTTGTTCTGGCTCAAAGATGCCCTGGAGTGCTTTCTCTAGAGTTTCGGCCATGACGATTCGATTTTTATAGACCACAATCACTCGCACTAATGTCGGCAGGCTATTTTGTTCGGCTTCCAAGTAAAGGGGTTCGACATACAGCAGCGATCGCTCAATGGGAATGACTAAAAGATTCCCCTGAATTGCCCGCGATCCCTGGCGATTCCAAAGAGAAATTTGCCCGGAAATGATCGGATCTTGATTAATCAGGGCTTCAATTTGTTCTGGTCCGTAGACCAGTTCTTGCTTGGGAAACTTATAGAGTAGGAGCTTGCCATATTGCTCGCCATCGGAGCGAGCAGCAAGCCAGCTAATTAAATTGGTGCGGGTAGCGGGAGTATAGGGGAGGAGCAGAATGAACTCTTCTGATGTAGCTGTTGGTAGCTTCATAATTAGGTAGTAAGGTTCTACTGCTCTCGATTCACCCCCGTAAATCTCCTGAGAAACCTGCCACAGATCTTCCCGGTTGTAGAACACCTGGGGGTCGGTCATGTGATAGGTTAACAACTGCTGGGATTGGACGGCGAATAGATCCACTGGGTAACGGATATGGCTCTTCAGAGCCGCTGGCATAATGTCTAGGGGTTTGAAGAGGCTGGGGAAAATCTTAGCCCATGATTGAATAATCGGGTCTTCGGGGTCGGCAACGTAGAACGTGAGATCGCCGTGATAGGCATCAATGACGACTTTTACAGAGTTGCGGATGTAGTTAAAGTCATTGTTGCCGGAATCGGAGTAGGGATAGCGATCGCTAGTCGTGTAGGCATCCACGATCCAATAAAGATAGTTTTCGGTTGTTGGTGATTGTTTGTTGGTTGTTTGAGGATTGGCAGTTACGATGTAAGGGTCTCGGTCGTAGCGCAAGAATGGTGCGATCGCTCGTAGGCGTTGATTAATGTTGCGGCGGAACAACAGTCTGGTTTGGGGGGTAAAGTTCCTCGTCAAGAGCATCTGCCAGTCTTTGAGATACTGGGCAAATAAAATCCGTCGCCAAAGTGAATCAATAGCGATGCCACCCTTACCGTCATAGGTGTTATAGACATTATCCTCCCCGCTGGGGTAGTCGAATTCTCTAACTTTCGTCGAGGTCATCACATAGGTATTACTTAGCTCTCCGTAGTAAATCCGAGGTCTACCAATGGGAATGCTGTCCCGTATCAGTTGGCTCGATGTTGATAAACCTCCCGCTTCAGAAGTCACTGTACCAGTGCCAATATCTTTAACAAAATACGTAGGGAGTCCTCCTTCGTCAGCCGTATTTACCGGACTGAGGGTAAAGCCATAGCCGTGGGTATATACTAAATGCTTGTTCACCCAGGTCTTGGCCTGTTGCGGAACCGCCTCATAATTTAACTCCCTAGCCGCAATAAGTACCTGTTGTTTTTCAGCAACGCTCGTCTCTTGAGCCTGGATAGAGGGGGTGAGGGATTGACTTTCTCTTTGTGTTCTCTGTTCGATAGTTCTCCTGCTCCCCCTCTCCTTGCCTCCTTCTTCCTTCAAGTTGTAGCGGTCAATATCAGCATCTGCAAATTCGTAGTAGAGTCTAATTCTTTGCAGCTGGCGATTGGTTCTCAGGATAGGGCGTTTATCCCAAAGACGGATATTGCGAATTGTCAGGTCATTTTTGGCTAGGTCAGTACTGGTAAGGTTACCTTGAGGATTAAAGGTTTCAGATTCAATCGTATTGAGGGCGAATGCTGCTCTCGTCAGCGCAATCGTCCGTTGAATATAAGGTCGCTCTCTTGCGAGTTCGTTGGGTTGGACGCTCAAGCGCTGTATGGCAGCTGGTACTAGCCCACCTGCGAGCGCTGCTACCATTACATACAGTCCTACTGTTGCTAAAGCCGTCTGACCAGTGGTTTGAACAGGCTTAGCCCTAAAAATTATTTTCAAGAGGAGAAACAGGGCGATCGCAACTGCCAGAAGGCTCAGAGCAGTATCTATTGGCAACTCAGCTTTCACGTCCGTGTAACTAGCACCGTAGACTATACCACGGGGAGAATAGAGTAATTCGTAGCGCTTCAGCCAATAGCGGCCAGCAATGGTTACCGCGAAGCCGTTACCCAGTCCGTACAAGTGGCTTAACTGGTTTGCAGAGAACCCCGGAAATTTTCCTTGAGAAAGGCTATCTGCTGATAGCAAATAAATCAGCGCCACTGCTACCAGACCGAAGAGCAACATTCCTCCCAACCAAACGTTTAATAGCTGCCACACGGGCAATTTAAAGACGTAGGCGCTAATGTCTTGTCCGAAGAGGGGATCGTCAACTCTAAAGGCTTCTGGATGGAAATACTGCAAAATCCGACCCCACTGTTCGGACACCAACCAGGACCAGAACAAGGAGAGTACTACAGCGATCACGCTCAACCAAAACTGAGGATTGATCAGTAGTGCTACCACAATAAAGCCTAACAGGAGGAAAGGCCATAGATTGATGGGTAACTGTAACTGTTGATTGGCAATGGATGGGTTTGAGAATCCTCCTTGACTGCCCACTCTCAACTTTCCCAGTAATATCTGTTGTACGGATGCCCAATCAAAGGGAGGGGGTAGGGAGGAAGTAATATTAGGGCGGCTTAAATTGGGATGCCAAAGCGAGAGCGCAATGTTGCCGCAGTACAGTAACATAACCCCAACTAGCAAGCTCAGGCACAGTACTACAGGTAAGAGCGAGCGCAAGGAGATGGTTGTTGGTGGTTGGTTGTTGGTTGTTAGTTGTTGGTTGTTGGTTGTTGGGGGGTGTAAATTGCTTGATTTGCCGAATGGTAACGATCGATAATAACTAACAACTAACAACTAACAACTAACAACTAACAACTAACAACTAAAACATAATATCTAGGATTGAGGAGAAAAAATGGGTATCGCTGTATGCGTGGCAACGTATCAACGACCTGAAGGATTAAAACGCTTGATGGCAGGTCTAAATCAGCTGACCTTTAGTAAGGGAGAACCTCCTAAGGTAGAGGTCATTGTTGTGGATAATGACGCAACGGGTTCTGCCAGGGAATTGTGTGAAAGCTTCAAATCTGACTTCAAATGGCCACTGCAATACTGTATTGAACCGCAGCGGGGAATCTCTTATGCCCGCAATAGAGCGATCGCTTCTGTCTCTAAGGAAGCAGAATTTGTGGCCTTTATAGATGATGATGAAGTTCCCGATCCAGCTTGGCTGGAAATGCTTTTGTTAGTTCAAAAGCAATATGATGCCGATGTAGTTTCTGGGCCAGTTATCCCCCATTTCATTGAGGAAAACGTCCCGGATTGGGTGATTAAAGGCAGGTTTTTTGAAGTGCCGCGCTACCCTACTGGTCATTTGCTCAAAGTTGCCTACACTAACAACGTGCTAATCCGCTCGCAAGTTTTACGAGAAATGGATAAACTCTTCGACGAGCGTTTTGCGATTACGGGTGGAGAAGATTCGCATTTTTTCATGCGCGTCTATCGGGCGGGCTATAAACTGGTTTGGGCGGATGAGGCTTTAGTCTATGAGTGGATACCTGAAAGCCGTACTAATGTACGCTGGATTCTTCAGCGGGGTTATCGGATGTATAGTACGCATGGTTTGTGCGAACGGGAGCTTGACCCTTTAATTCAAGTGCTACCTAAACGTATGACCACAGGGATGGGACGGATGGCTCTGGGGTTTGGTCTTCTTCTCCCCTCTCTGCTCTGGAAGAGACATTTATTTATTAAAGCCTTACTCCAAATTGCCAGGGGTGCCGGGATGTTATCTGGTTTAGCTGGCAGGCACTATGAGGAGTATAAAAGCATTCATGGGACTTAGTTATACCAATTTTTTGTAATGGGTAATGGGTAATGGGTGATTGGTAATCGGTAATCCGTAATGTGACAACAAGCCCGCTTTTTGCCAATTACGAATCACCAATCACCAATCACCAATTACCAATTACCAATCACCAATTACCAATCACCAATCACCAATTACCAATCACCAATAAGGAGGCAATCGTGGAAAATTTTGAAGAAGTAACTCTACTCAATACGAGATTTCATAAAGTTCGAGTATGCCAACTGATTGATTATGCGATCGCGGCGGCCTACGCTGACACAAAAACTGTTATCGGTAATGTCAATGTTAAGGCCATGAATCTTGCCTATGAGCAGCCCTGGTATCAAGATTTTTTAAATCAGTGCGACTTAGTATTTTGTGATGGTTTTGGAGTATTGTTGGGCGCTAAAGCTCTAGGGTATTCCGTTGAATCTGTCCATCGCATGACCTGTCCAGACTATATAGAAAACTTTGCTTTAGCTTGTGAAAAAGCCGATGTTCCTTTATTTCTTCTAGCTGGCAAACCCGGTGTAGTAGATAAGGCTATTGAGATGTTTAAAGCTGTTGCCCCTAAATTGCGCGTACAGGGTCACCATGGTTATTTTGACAAATCCGGTGAGGAGAACGATAAAGTCATCCAAAAAATTAATGAATTTAAACCGGGAATTCTCTATGTAGGTTTTGGGATGCCTTTACAGGAACGTTGGATTTTGGATAATATCAATCGCCTTGACGTTAAGGTGTTTTTACCTCTGGGTGCATGTCTTGATTTTTACACAGGTAGCGTGTACCGAGGCCCGCGTTGGATGACCGATCGTGGCTTGGAATGGTTAACGCGGTTTTTTACTGAGCCGCAGCGCCTTTGGGAACGCTATGTGGTTGGTAATCCATTATTCTTTTATCGCGTCCTTCAAGAACGCTTAGCTGAAGGAGTGACAACTAAAAATAAGGTTAGCCTTTGATCCTAAAAAAATAGATCTACTAGGTCTCTAGCAAAAGTCGATACACGCCCGCAGATTGAAAGGAGTTCAGTAGTTCATACTGGGTATGAATTCCTGAACTCCTGAACTTCTGAATAACTTTAAAAAAAGTGGCTCTTCTTTATTCTCTTTTTCTGATTCATGACTCTCAAGGCATCAAGCGGAAATTTGCAAACTGTAACATTAGTTACTAAATCAATAAGTTAGCGGATATAATCAATACCAGCATATCTCAAGCAATATTTATTGCTGAAAGATAATTACTTTTTAGTATAGATGCCTATAAAATGACGTGTTTTGTAGTGATGATTAAACATCGCTAGAAAAATACGGCTCAAAATTTGAGCTACCTCTGTTTATTAGGACTGTTAGCCTTCCAGGAAAGTCTTCGAGGAAGGCTCACAATTCCTCATGCAGAAATTAAGAAGACTCTTGTCGGAAAAGGAAGAATCTTCTTATCCAAAAATTCCTTGGCATCCTTGCCTTGCACCTTGGCAACTAGTATCCCGGCAAAATCGTCATGAAAATTACAAACCTGAGAACTTCAGCAAAAGGAAATCTGGCCAGAGTGTCAGCAACGGTAATTTGGGAGGATCGCGATCGCCCCCACCAAGATATCTACTTTGAGACAACTGCTGAATTTGCCTCAGACTTATCCTGCAATCCCCATGCCTTTCTGCTAGCTTGCATCATACCAGCCTTGCATTATGGGGAAAAACGATTGGCGCTCGATGCACCCATCTGTCCGGAGTTAAGAGAGGGTCTAGTCACCGCCATGAGTTTGATTCGGCATTGGTACGGTTATAATCGCCCTTTGGTAAAAATTGAAGCCCCGCTCCAGTCTCATCCACCTACTCGATCAACACCTCCCAGGACAGCTTTTTTCTATACTGGCGGCATAGATTCCCTGGCCAACCTACGAGTGAACCGTCTTAATTTCCCACTGTCGCACCCTCTATCTATTAAAGATGGCTTATTGGTGTACGGGCTGCAAGACACGACTAGAGAGAACTTTGAAAAGATCGTCAATTCTCTGACAGCCTTAGCACAGGAGGCTCAAATACAACTGATTCCTGTTTATACCAATATCTCCTCCCATATCCGAGACCTGGAATATATCGAGGGCAAATATAATTATGATTGGAGATTCTGGATTTTTGAGTTTATCGGCTCAGCTTTGGCAGCGGTTGCCCATGCCTTCAGTTCTAGGCTGACTACCGTCTCCATCAGTTCGAGCGATGATATTCCCCAATTAGCGCCCTTGGGTTCCCACCCTCTACTAGATCCAAACTACAGCAGTTACGATTTGCAAATTCGCCATGATGGTATTAGTTTATCTAGATTGGCGAAAACAAAGATAGTCGCAGATTGGGATTTAGCCTTGGCACATCTTAGGGTATGCGACTGGCAAAAGTTACCTCCTGGCCTGTTCAACTGTGGCCAATGTGAGAAATGTTTGCGAACGATGACTGCCCTTGTGGCCTTAGGTGCGTTGGAAAAAACAAGAGTGTTCCCCCAAACTGATGTTTCTCAGGATTTACTACTGGCTGGGGTCAACATAGATGGCTTAGATGTAGAAGCCAGTTATCTAGAGTTAATACCCCTTCTGAATCAGAAAGGCCGTCAAGATCTAGTGCGGGCTATTCAGCACCTCAGTACCCGATATCGTGAAAAAGATTGGAAGGGATGGCTCAAGCGATTTGATCGCACTATTTTTAAGGGAAACCTTCGACATTTGATTAAAAAATGACCTCAATCCCGCCCAAAGAAGGTTTTATATCATGTCCGGTCAAACACCCATCATATCTGTAGGGGCGGGTTTAGCGACCAATATT
>DNXU01000206.1:16211-17242 GCA_003505715.1 Cyanobacteria bacterium UBA8803
TAACGCACCCTACAAATAGAGGTTTTGCGCTTACTGCGATTTAAGAAAATTCTTGGCAATGTTTAATATGCGTTCAGCAGCATGACCGTCACCAAAGGGATTAATTGCATTTGCCATCGCCTGATAAGCACTCGGATCGCTTAGTAACTCGCTGGCTGCGGTCACAATTTGAGTGGAATTAGTTCCTACCAATTTGGCTGTGCCTGCCTCAACAGCTTCTGGCCGTTCGGTGGTTTCTCGCAATACCAGTACTGGCTTACCCAAACTTGGTGCTTCTTCTTGCAATCCTCCAGAATCGGTGAGTAGTAGATAACAACGAGCGATCGCACCTACCAGTTCAGCATAATCTAACGGTTCGGTTAAAAATATGCGCGGATGGTTGCCCAAAAGCGCTTGTAGGGGTTCTCTGACTGTGGGGTTGCGATGGAGGGGCAAAAGTAAGGCAGTATCGGGAAACTTATCTAAAATTTGCAGAAACCCCCTAGCAATGTCCTGTAGAGGTTCGCCCCAGTTTTCGCGGCGGTGAACGGTTGCTAAAAGCGTGCGGTACTTGTCCCACTCCAAACCCTTAACCTCACAATTGGGTTGGCGTTTGGCTACAGCTAGTAAGGCGTCAATCACCGTGTTACCCGTGTGGTGAATTTCGCCAACAATCCCAGACTTTTGCAAATTTTCCACCGCCTTAGGTGTGGGAGCAAAGTTCAGCGTCGCTAGCTGGGAAATCAAACGTCGGTTGGCTTCTTCCGGGTAAGGATTGAACAAATCGTCGGTACGCAATCCTGCTTCCACATGACCAACTGGAATTTTTTGGTAAAATGCGGCCAAAGTAGCCGCTAAAGCTGTGGTTGTATCGCCCTGGACGATGACGAGTTGGGGTTTGAGTTCTTGGAATAAGCCTTCCAATCCCCGCAAACTCCGACAGGTAATATCAGTCAGCGTTTGCTGCGCTTGCATGATTTCTAAATCTCGGTCAGCATTGAGATCGAATAGCTGCATTACTTGATCCCCCAGCTCCCGGTGCTGGCCTGTTA
>DNXU01000205.1 GCA_003505715.1 Cyanobacteria bacterium UBA8803
AAAATTATGAAGAGTTCCTGTTTGCCAGTAGTAATGCGCTTGCTCGCTATGGCTTCTTTTGGGGTAGCTATCCTGTTTATCAGTACGGCTGCTTTAAGCCAAGTTTTTCTTCCCGGTACCGAACCTGTTGAGTTAGAAGAACAACTGAATATCCCTTTGAACAACGGTATTCAAGAGGAAGGGCGAGAAGAAGCGGATTTACTTCTGCGGTTGGGAGGACAAGCTCAGCGTCAGGGCAGTTTTGAGAAAGCGATCGCCTATTGGCAACAGGCACTGGATCTTTATCAGCGCCTTGGTGACTTTGAGGGACAGGGTTTAGCCTACGATTATCTAGGTTTAACCTATGCCAATTTGGGTCGCTATCCTCAAGCCGAAGATGCCTTGCGCCGTCGGTTAGGGGTTGCCCGTTATCTCAAGGATTTTCAGGGGCAGATTTTTGCTTTAAATAATTTGGGTACACTTCTGCTGCAAGCGGGGAATCTAGAAGCAGCACAGGTAAGCTTTGCCGAAGCTCTAGATATAGCTCGCACTGTGAAGAATCCGGAGGGGGAAGGGTTGAGTCTGAGCAACCTGGGTTTAGTCGCAGCTCAAGCAGGTAATTATTTAGAAGCAGTTAAACGCTACGAAGCTTCCCTTGCCTTCCGGCGTCGGTTAGGAGATCCCCTAGGGGAAGCAAATACGCGCAATAATTTGGGAGATGCCTATCAGGCTCTCAACCAGCACCAGGATGCTTTAACCTCCTATGGCTTGGCTCTGCATGTAGCTGAGGATAGTTTGGATATTCCCAATCAGTTCCGCGCTCTGCGGGGTCTAATACGCTCTTATAGCGTGGTTGGCCCAAAGCTGGTAGCCCTTAAATACCTGAAGCAGCATTTGGCGTTAGCTCAGAAAGAGCAAAACCCTCGTGAAGAATTGATCTCACTGCGGTTGTATGCCGAGTTGTACAAAGCTGGAGGGGATTTATCCAATGCCAGGATTTTTTACGAACGGGCAATCTTGTTGGCAAATTCGTTAGGACAGACTCAGGAAGAAGCCTTTTTACGCAACGATTTGGCTCAAATACTTTATGACCGAGGATCTAGATGAGGGGTTAATCCCTAAAGTAAGGAAAACGTCAGCCATTAAAGAACCCCCGCCATCAGATATCGCTTGCTCGGCGTGAAGTTCCCAAGACTTACCCCCACCCTGGATAACTGACCGATAACCCAAGACCTCCTGAAATGTATCCTTGAGAAAATCTCCATGCAGGGCATAAGTCGCGTTATGGGCTTGGCGCTACCGCGATCATGTTACGTAGTCCCAATTCCTTCGTTAAGTATGCCTAGGTATTCTGTGTAGACAAACGTTCGATCACGTTGACGACCTGTTATCTCTTTTACGATGCCTAGAGCTTCAAGGTGTTTCAGAGATGCTGCAACAGTTGGGTGGCTAATTCCTAACTCTTCAGAGACGCGCATAATGTTCAAAAGTGGTTTTTTCCGCATCAACTGATGGACTCGAAGTGTTGAGCCTGCGGCACGTCCAATCTTTTCAATCTGTTCCCTATCTTTCTCAAATAGTTTTAAGATGCGACGAGCCGTATTCCAAGCTTCTTCAGCCGTTACAGCCACTCCTTCTAGGAAAAAACTCAGCCATGCCTCCCAATCTCCTTTGATTCGTACCCGCTGTAGTAAGTCATAGTAAAGCTGACGATGGGTCTTGAAGTATAGGCTGAGATAGAGCAATGGTTCAGATAAAGCCCCCTCAGCGCACAGGAGAAAAGTAATCAGCAACCGTCCCAAACGCCCGTTACCGTCTAGAAACGGATGAATAGTCTCAAACTGAACATGGGCGAGTGCGGCTTTAATCAGGACGGGGGTTCGCTCCGGCTCATCATGTAAAAACTTCTCTAGGCATCCCATGCATGGCATTACCTCCTCTGAGGGTGGTGGCACGAACAAAGCATTACCAGGGCGCGTTCCTCCTATCCAGTTTTGAGAGCGTCGGAATTCTCCAGGGGTCTGGTTACTGCCCCATCCTGATCGCAGTAGTACTTCATGAATTTCCTTAATCAGACGCAGCGAGAGGGGAAAACCTTCCCTGATCCGAGCCAGACCATGGTTAAGAGCAGCAACATAACTCGATACTTCTTGCACGTCATCTAAAGGGACACCTGGCACTTCCTCTATTTCATACAACAGTAAGTCAGAAAAAGAAGATTGAGTGCCTTCAATCTGAGAAGAGAGTAGCGCCTCTTTGCGAACATAGAGGTAGAGGAATAGTGATGGGTCTGGCAACAGTGTGGCAATACCATCCAAACGACCTATCGCCCGATTAGCACGTTCACTGATGTCGTAGAGGCTCCCATCGAATTGTAAGCCTGGGACAGGTGGTAAAGGTTGAGGCACAAATGCCTGAAACGGCTCTGGGCTAACTGTGCAACGAATATATTTTCCTTGAAGTTCACGTTCCATCTTGACTCCGATATTAACGAAAGTATCCTTTCGTTATCTTCCCGGTTATGAAAAGATAATAGGTTATCTTTTCATAACGCCCATTGAGTTGCCAATGAAAATAGACCGTCACGGTCAAGCCAAGATTCTCAGTCAGTCTGAAATCCAGTTACTCTTTAGCCAGGGGTTGCAGAGTGACCGCGATCGCACTTTGGTATGAGACAGTCGGCACTCTGATTGAGCTACTGCGCGAGTACCCCAACGATGAAAACCTGGCAGACGCTTGGAAAACTCTTCTCAATTCAGTAGGGCTAAACCCGCCCCTACAGATATTATCGGTGTTGACTATCAACTTAAGGTGAGATAGTCTGCGCATTGTTCACTGCTTGACCTTATTAACCATGAACCATTGGGTCAAGTATCCCGCTTTAAGTCAGTAGCCTCGGTGTTTTAGAGGACATGACATCAAAACTCCCCAGGCCGGATTCGAACCAGCGACCAATCGGTTAACAGCCGACCGCTCTACCACTGAGCTACTGAGGAATGTGTAGCTAACCTTTGTCACGATTATCAATATTAGCGATAAAGGGTATTATTTGGCAAGCCCTCTCGGAAATTTTAGTGAAAACACAGTTGGCATGTCACCTTCAATCCTAGTATGAAGGAAAAAGCTATGCTAGTTTTCTCCTTCTGTCTTGTCAAGAGCCATGCTAACCCATCACCGCCTACCTGTTTGTCTTTCTGTAGTCTCTACTGACCTACCCATTTGGTTTACGATCAAAACTGCCGCTACGCTTTATCAAAAAGACCAACAGCGGTTTCACCTGCTTTTGAGGGAACCAGCCGTTCATGGATGGGAAGAGACACAACCGAGGATTAACGATGCGAACAATAATCCGAACCCAGTCATGGGTGACACTAATCGGCTGCTGTGGCTGGAAATTTCACCCAGTCGGATGATTATGACTATGCAGGGCAATGGGAACTTGAGTTATCGTCACCTTTGGGAACGAGGGGTTTACGGGATTAGTCGCTATTGGCTCCAAGCCGATCCAATTAAGAAGCATCAATCGTTACAACTGAGAAATTATACTCGACTGCTCACGCTAGAGGGTTCCCCATTACCCCAGTATCTGGAATTGGACTATGAGTTGTGGACAGAAAAAATTCAGCTGGGTCACTATGTCTTGACTCTCCAAATTCAGCATTAGGAGGGACAGAGGTGAGGGGGTGGGGGAGCTGGGGAAGCTGGGGGAGTAATTTGTACTCGGTACAGAAGGCTCATAAATTTTCTAGCTATGACCATGAATTAGCCTTGCCCTCACCCTTCTTCCTTTGTATGTAGTATGATGTAACTTGTGTATTACAAATTGAGCCTGGTAGCAACTCGTTTTGAAGTTATGCCAGTGCTGGTATACCAGGAGCATCATGGCGACATTTCGGGATATCCTCAACTACTACCGCCCCTATTGGGGCATCTCTATTTTTAGCATTGCCGCCTCCAGTACCTTTGAAATTATTGATTTGGTTGTGCCTTATGCGATCGGGCAGATTCTTAACGTTCTATCCGATCGCCCTTTGGATGGGTCAATGCAAAACTTAGTGGAGACTGTCGCGACTGCTACCCAAATTCCTGCCAATCCAGTCCTGTCTCTAGCGGTGCTGCTTGGGTTAATTTTTATTGTTACCGTAATTAGAGCGCCTATTCAACCGTGGCTTGGCCTTTGGTTTCACTGGGATATTGCCTTACGGGCTCGTCGCGACCAATCGGAAAAAGCGCTGAAAAAAGTTCTCACGCTGCCATTGGAGTTTTATGACGAAAATAATCCCGGACGAATTGCCGGACGAGTTGCCAGAGGTATTGCCAACCATACTTGGACTTATCCGGAAATTGCGGGACAGTTGATTCCGAAATTGGCGCGGGTGTTGGGTATTTTTGTCGTGATCTGGTTCATTGAGTGGCGCATTGCGATCGCTTTTTTGATTTCTTTTGTGTTCATCTTAAGTTTTAGCCTAAAAGACTTGAAGGCACTAATTGCTAAGGAATCGGTACTCGATAAACATCAAGAAAATACTGAAAGTCGCACCTCAGAAATTGTGACCAATGTCAAAACCGTCAAAGCCTTTGCTACTGAAGCGCTGGAACTAAAACGACAAAGAGAGCGCTTAAACCGAGAACTCAAGGTTGTCTTATATAGCATCCATTTGGGTTACATTAAACTAGCTACTTGGCAGAGAACTGTAATCCAAATTTGTGTTTTTAGCGTGCTGGCACTTACCCTCTGGGCAACAGTAAGAGGGGATATATCTCTGGGGCATTTCGTGACCACACTGACAGTTTCTAGCATGGCCTATGCGGAATTAGAACCGATTAGTAACCTGGCCGAAGTCTTTGCGCGACGCTATGCCTCAATGGTGCGATTTCATGAGTTTATGCAGCATCCCTTAGGGAGGGATGGGGCGGGTATTGTTTTGGAGGCAACCGATACTGCCAAATCCTATCAATTTACTGGCAAAGTGGAGTTTTGCGAGCTGAGTTTCAGTTATGACTCTCGACGCCCGGTGTTGCAGGAGGTTAACCTGCTGATTGAACCTTATCAAACGATCGCACTAGTCGGTCGTTCCGGATCGGGTAAGTCTACGCTGGTCAAACTCCTATTCCGATATTTTGAACCAGATTGCGGTCGTATCTTAATGGATGGGATCGATATTCGCCATCTCGATATCACTGGATACCGCCAGCGTTTAGCGATCGTTCACCAGGAAGTCGATGTCTTTAACGGCACCCTACTAGATAACCTCACCTATGGTAACCGCAGAGTCAGCTTTGAAAAAGTTCAAGAAGCTTGTCGGATTGCCAGAGTTGACGATGTCATAGAACAACTGCCCCAAGGTTATTACACGGTTGTGGGAGAACGGGGAGTACGGTTATCGGGAGGACAGCGACAGCGGTTAGGAATCGCTAGAGCGCTGTTAGTCGAGCCGGATGTTCTAATCTTTGATGAGGCAACCTCTAGTTTGGACTATGAGTCTGAGCGTGCCATTCAGTTGGCGATGAGGAGCATTCAGGGCACTCGAACGACTATTATTATCGCTCACCGTCTGAGTACGGTGCGAGATGCCGATAAGATTGTAGTTCTCGATGGAGGCCAGATTGTAGAAGTAGGTAGTCACGAGCAACTCCTACGCCAAGAGGGAATTTATCGCCGCCTCCATTCCCTGCAAGAAACGGGGGAGTTGCTGTAAATTTTTTAAGGGAATAGGTAATTGGTAACCTACCGCAGGACGGGTTTCGACTCCGCTCAACCCTC
>DNXU01000204.1:0-149 GCA_003505715.1 Cyanobacteria bacterium UBA8803
GAATGGGGAATGGGGGAATGGGTAATGGGGGAATGGGTAATGGGTAATGGGGGAATGGGTAATGGGGGAATGGGTAATGGGGAGTCGGGAATGGGGAATTAGGCTTTCATTCTTTGTTGTGTACGAAGCTCATGGGGAGTCTTGTACCA
>DNXU01000204.1:266-2887 GCA_003505715.1 Cyanobacteria bacterium UBA8803
GCCCTCACTCCTCACTACCTCATCCCTCATCCCTCATCCCTCCTCACCAATAACCAGATAAATTGCCCAAATCGCCATGGCACGCAGGTAGTGACTGGCACGGAACGTGCCAACTGCCGTGATGGCTTCCGGTGTTCTAAATTGCAGTCCATTCTCATAGATGCTATGCACTACAGCTTGGGTGAGTCGCAAGGCTTCAGCCTTCATCCCCACTTGGATCAGAAATGCTGCTAAACCAAAATTAATACCCGTCCAGACTTCTAGGGGATGAGTAGCATCGGGATGGACAGGCGTACCATCAGCTCTTACCCCATTCGCAGCACCCAATTGAGCATCGTGGAACTTTAAAAAGCAGGCATTGTAGACCATCTTGAGGGCAGAGCAGGTGCATTCAGCTGGTACAATGTCCGGTAATCCCAGTAACTGAACATAGAACTGACCGCACAACTGGTCAGCCATGACTATATCAGAACCGCTTTCGCTATCCAACCGATAGTACTGACCATTCCAGAGTTTTTCTTGATAAATCGGTTGTGCTTGTTGGCACCATTGGCGATACTCGTCGATAGTGTTTTGGATTGTTTCTGGGTCAGGTGCCTCGATTAGTTGGGATGCAGGGGGATAGTTATAGAGGAGGATTCCACCGATCGCGATCGCAGCTTCTAGTGCTGCCAACCACAACCCGCCGCAGTAGGCACTAATTCCCTGCAACTGCCAGTCATCAAAAGTTTGATCCGGTGCGCCTGAGTTTTCCGGAATTCCGTCTCCGTCTTGATCAAAGGTTTTGAGGTAAGCTAAGGTTTGTACAATAGCTGGCCAGCACTCCCACAAAAACTCGATATCCTTCTTACCCGTCAAGACAAAATCGCGATAAACCTGCAAGACAAAATCGCAGGGTAAATCTTTCCACTGATTGCAATCTTGATAACTGGTATAGTTCGTCTCCTCCCAAGGATGCTCGTTAGGTGCCCCCAAATCGTGGGGAGTGGCACCAGGGGCTTTGCGGATGGCGGTGGATTTATTGTAACCAATGGTACGCAGCGTTTCATCGCTAGTGGGAATAGCACGGGCAAAGGCTTCTAACACCGCTTTATCCAGTCTGGGCCAAAGCATGGCTAAGGCAAAAGAACCATATAGTCGTACATCTAAGCTTTCATACCAGCGGTAATCGATGCATTCCAGAACTCCAAACTGGCCCACGGGGTCGCGTTCGTCCGCTGCACTCCAAATTGTACCGCCACCGGAGAGCAGGTATAGCTCGTTAAACAGGGCCATCTTAAACCAGTTAGGCAAATCTTCTCGTTTTAAGATGGGTTCCTGCCAGAAGACTATTCGCTCTTGCCACAAATCATTATGCTTGAGAGCAGTGCGCACAACTGACCAGGCGTTGTTGCCCGTGCGACCGAAGAAATCCGTATAGCGTCGATAATAATTAACACCGGGAGCAAACTCAGTTACGGGGAAGTCCCAAGCTAGGATAAAGGGGATTTTGCGGGTTTTGCCGGGACGAATTGTCAACCGAATGGCGATCGCAGCAGCAATCTGTTCTCCCGGTTCGGCGGGTGTTTCGTCCTGCACATCTGCTAAACTGCCATCGTTAGCAAAGGTATCCCAGACTTCAGCTCCATCTCCTGCGGGATTCCAGCGACTATGATAAAACACTTCCATACTGGGATTGGTAACAGTAGCAAAGCACAGTTGCCCTTCCCCCTCCTGAACATCATCCCGCAATCTCACCCGATCCAGCAGACACCCCACTCGGAAATTATCGACAATCCACTGATTAAAATTCCCTGTACTATCACTCCACCGGGGTTGGTATTCATAAACTGGACTGCCATCATCTCGTACCTGAACCTGGGGGGTGGTAATGGCATTAGTAAACCAGCCCACCATATTTTGCCAGGTGAGCATAATGCTTAGAGTAATAGGAGTATCGGTAGGGTTATGGGCAGTCCATTCAAAAACCGCTACCGGATAACTGCTTTCCTGATAAGATCCCGCCCAAATCGGCGAGAACTGTTCGCACGTTAGTTCAGTTTGAAAAACGCCATGATAGACAAACCAGCTGCGAGGATAAAGGGCGTGATAGGTGCCTGTATTATGATCTGGGCTGTTTGCGCCCTTGCCCATTTCCTGCAACGTCGGATACCACTGCCACTGTTTTAAACTACCATCCTCCGGCGGTTCGGTGCAGAGGGCATAGGCTTGGGAGGGGGAGTTGTCTGACTGTTCAAAGACACTAAACTGGCAAGCGGGCAGGCTCTTAAAGGTATGTTCTCCCCCATCCAAATGCCATAAGTTAAAGTCTCCCTTGGGCGAGCGACCAATACAACCCGCGCCAAAACCGCCTAGAGGCATACCATGCCAAGGGCCATCATCTAGGTTACTGGCATAACGGACAGTATAAGGGTTGTCCCAGCCAAGGCCGAGGGGACGCTGCCAAGTGCAGTTAGGGATGTTTGGGTGACGGGGTTGATAGATCATGCCCTGATTTTACTTTAGAGTCGCCTTCACGTAATGCCCATCCTAGGTTAGAGGGTGATCGCGGTTTCAATACCGAATTGTATCGAGTCGGGTAATTGTGACCCACCTTCTTCCATTCCCCTTCGGCTACGCTC
>DNXU01000204.1:2935-17764 GCA_003505715.1 Cyanobacteria bacterium UBA8803
TCGCTGCAAGAGAAAATCAAGATAATGGTTTAGTTGGTCATGTATTGCATGAGTATAACCGAGGGAGAATTTCTAAAAATGCTAAAATTCTTGGCAACTTTCGGAGGTAACTCCTGCCAAACCACTGGGACAAAGCCCAGATTAGCATAAAATTCAGCCCTCTTAGATTGACATAAAAGATAGGTAGGAGGAGTTGCCTGCTCAATCAAATGTCTAACTAGATAAGAATCCACTCCTCGTTCCCGCCAAGCTGGTTTAACATACAAATAATTGAGATTGGAGTAGGTATGGCGATTCTCTACAGTTCCACAAGCCACTAAATTAAAGTGGCATTCAATCACCCAATAATTTTGCCAGTTTAATCCAGGGTTGACAAATACCAGCCAGATTAAATAAGCAACGATTAAAAGAATGAATATTACCAAACTAAGAACTATCTTGGCATCTGCATTTAACATCCAAGCTATGCCACTAGCGACTAAAGCTAGCCCTAAGACGATCGGGACGTAACTGAATTTTTGGATGTAGAAGCTTAAGGCTTCCGTGGTTATGAATTCCCACAATAATTTTTGCAGATCTGACTTGTCCTCAAGATCGGCGGGTCGGATAAAACATCCTTTTGGTAATGAAAAATCGCTTTCACTCATTGAAGTCGATGCACTCCAGAGGAATTAGGCATCATCAAAGCTCTAACCAAGCTCTCATCTTACCGGGATTCATCAACCCGTAGGGGTCAACCTTGGCTTTGAATTGCAACTGTTCTAAATCGATGGTCTTTCGCCCCCCATCTTCCAGGATGTAGGTATGGGGATTGGCGATCCCAGCGCCGCGTTCTTCGTGATACTGGATAATTTCATTAAGACGTTCCGGAGTACTGTAGCGGACGAGTTGCAGTCCTGCGGGAATGGCTTTGCCATTCACACGCAGAAATTCTAAATGCACCATCACCTCGTCACCAAAGTGATGATACATCTGCTCCACCCGTTCTAGAGTGAAAAAGAAGGTTTGTAAATAGGTAAGGGTAGGGTCAAGGCTGCGGGCGTGTAAGGTGGTATGATTCCAAGTAAACTCTAATAAACTGGTGCCCTTACTAGCTTCTTGAGCGGTTTTCTGATAAGTAACTTCACCGCCATACTCTCGAACTAGTTCTTGAAAAGGTTCTAGGCAACACTCAGCAACCATTAGTAAGGCACAGTGCTTGCCATCGGGAAGGTAGTTCTTGAGGGCGCTAAAGTAGGACGGAATCGGCCAAGCGTGAATGCTGATCAGTTTCTTAATTAAACCATCGGCATCACCCAGGGATTGACCAAATCGGGCCCCTGTCATGAAATCATCAAAGACCGCAATGAGTTCTGCCCAGGAATAGGCGGGGCCGAGGGGAATTTCTAACTCAGTGATAATACCGTTGGTGCCATAGGCGTGATTCACCTTCTGCACGGCATCTCCTCGTAACTCAATAACACGAGGCTCATCTTCTAGGGTAACCACACGAAGGGCGTGGAGATTGCCGCGATCGCGCAATTGTCCGTAAGTAATCGAACCCATACCCACACTCCCGCCACCGATAAAACCGCCAATGGTAGCGGTACGGTAAGTAGAGGGAGCCATCCGCAGTTCCCAACCTATTTCCCTAGTCTGTTTATCCAACGCTGCTAGCTTTACCCCCGGTTCCACGCAGGCTAAACCAGGTTTAATCCAGCGAATGGCTTGCATCCGGGTCATATCGACAATCACGCCGCCTTGAAGGGGGATGCACTGCCCGTAGTTTCCCGTGCCTGCCCCTCGGACGGTAAGCGGAACTTTATACTTGACACAGACTGCCGCGACTTGCAGGACTTCAGCCTCAGTAGTAGGACGAACTACTAAATCTCCGCGCTTATCTTCTAACAGAGGTTGCAAGATGGGACTGAAATGGTAGTAGTCCAGCGATAGCTTAGCCAGTTGGGAGGGTTCGGTGATAATTTCCATTCCGGCGAGTTCGGAGGCGATCGCATCCCAGTTAATAGGTTTAGGAGTAGTCGAAGCCATGGTAGAGGATTGACTGAAACTGTTATTAGTTAGTCTTTTATTGTTCAAGCACCTGTTGTGAACTTATGGTATGTCACTCAGAGTCTAACTGGAGTTGAGAAATTTGAGTCTATTGTTGGTGTAACTCCTCTACTTGTTCTTGAGAAAGTCCTGTGAGAGTTGCCACTTGCTCTACACTCATACCCTGTTGTAAGAGATTTAATACAATCTGGTGCAACTGGGATTGAAGCTGCTCTTTGAGTTGACGTTCCTGCTCTTTGAGTTGACGTTCCTGCTCTTTGAGTTGACGTTCCTGCTCGGTATCAGTAGAAATCCAGTTGCCCTGATCATCATACCAGCGCAACCATCTGCGAGTAATTCCTTCATACTCTCCCTGCCATAAACCCAACCCTACTTCTAATTCATCAATCCAAGCACGAGGGTTTTCTCGGTCTAGCTCTTGTTTTTGGTAATGGTTGTCTACCAGCTTGAAGAAATGCATCTGGTTGGTATAGCGATTGAATACTATATAGTAGGGCACTCTCAGAATTTGCTCGTACACTTCCCATTTCGAGGGCGGTGTTTCTTTGGCACCTTGAGCAGCGCTGTTTTCTGGTGCGCTCACTCCTGCTACTTCTGTCCCAGTTATAGTTTCCTCTGCTTCTACCTCAGTTAAAGCATTTTCTCCCAAATCTTCCTTGGCCGTGCCTGGGGAAAGTAGTTCTACCACCACCAAGGGATTCACCCCCTCTTGCCACACCACATAACTAGCTCTGAGATCAGTTTCCTCATACAAGCGGGATACCCCCACCACTAAAAACCAGTCCGGGCGTTTATACCATTGAGTATGCTCTAGGTCGTAGTAGAGGTTTAAGTCTGCCCCAGTAAAGATTTGCTCTGGAGGATACAGGCGGCAGCGAAAAGCACGGCTAAGAAACTGTGATTGTAGATTGTGATATTCGTCGGGCACTCCTGACTCCTGTGGGTTTTCACTCGGTAGATCGTACATTGTCGGCAGGGTTACCCGAGCCGGCAGGGGGGAGTCTATTTGCCTAATTGGGTAGGTTGGCTGAGGCATACTATTGAGTCCGTCAGTATTGGCATACTCTCAGGGCTTACGCAAGTAAGCCATATATAGTGGTCATGGCGCGTGAGCTACCGCATAACACACCCTACTAATAGAGGCTCTGCGTAAGTCCTAACTCTATTTTTAACTAAATTAAAGATATAAATTAGGCAGCCAGTAGTGATAATTGTCAATCTATAATCTAACCGAGGTGCATGGTGACTGCAATAATTAGTAAAAAGGTCTGCTTGCTTGGAGATTTTAGCGTTGGTAAAACCAGCTTAATTCGTCGCTTCGTAGAACGAACTTTTAAGGAAGACTATCTTTCAACGGTAGGGGTAACAATTTCTAAAAAGACTGTTGAATTTGTTTCAGATCGCCAAGAGACAGAACTGATGGTTCAGTTGCTAATCTGGGATTTAGCAGGAAATACTCGATTTAAGTCGATCGTGCCTGCCTATTTGAATGGCAGCAGTGGTGCCGTGATTGTTGGAGATGTCAGCCGACAGGTCACTATCGATCATCTGTTAAACCACGTTCAATTGTTTGTATCAGTTAATCCTCAAGCTTGCATCATCGTTGCTTTGAATAAATCTGACTTAATTGAGCCTAAACAATTAGAGAAATTAATTCAAAGTCTGAGCTTGAAGGATTATCAGCAAGTCTTAGCTGTTTATCCCACTTCCGCCAAAACAGGCTTGTTTGTTGACGAAATTTTTCATAAATTAGCCTATGGAATTTACAAATCTCCATGAATTGCCAAGGGGAATTTAAAATTGAAAGTTGGCGGTGGTAAGGGCGGGTTTAGCCCTTACACCAGAATAACGCAGAAGTTCAGGAGTTCAGGAGAAGAGAATTTGAGTAAACTGCTCAATTGTTTTCTCCTTCTTCCCACTCTATACCTGACTGGCTGGAAAATAAGGCTCCAGGGCAGAATGCTGCTATGCAGAAGGAATAAGAATTTTCATGCTGCTTGGTGTACGGTATGGCAACTGATAGTCGATAATTCAGTCTATTTTACTAAACAGGTTGAGAGATATGGCTGAGGTCACCAGTCCTGGGATGCTCTAAAATTAGATATCCCTATCTCAAAGGAATAGTAGGAGATGGAAACTTCTATTTTAAGAAAATTGTTATCTCTCAGTTCCATAGCCTATTTAGAAGTGGCTGAAGACTTCAAAATTATCGATGCCGCCTTTGGAGTGCAATTGTTTGCTGAGTATCCGCAGGAAGTTGTGAAGGGAAAAGATATCCGTAGCGGCTTCCCGGAAATGATTGGGTTAGAGAGTAGCTTAACCAACATTATTAAAGGACAACAGAAAAGTTTTGAGTTAAAAGGTATTAGCCGTTCCTCAACTGAAAATTGTCCTCGGTATTTTGATATTTATGTGATTAAGGCTCAACCTGAAGAAGGAAAAGAAAATCGACTCCTCATCTGTTTTAAAGATGTAACAGAAAGGATGATTGTGGAACAAGAGTTAACTCAGTATTTTCAAGAGGAAAGCCTTTTACTGGAAGCAACAAGTGCCGATAAAGATTATCTAAATCAAATTATTATTGCCATCGCCTATCCTCTGATAGTAACAACACCAGCAGGGATAATACAAAAAGTCAATAGAGCAGCTGAATGTTTATTGGGGTATAGGGAGGTGGAATTGATTAACCGACATATATCAGCCATTACTGACAACATGCTGCTTAACCAAGCTAGTTATTATTATTTACTAGATCCAAAATCATTGAATAATATAGAAGTAGTTTGCCAAACTAAATCAGGAGCAGCTATTAAGATTAATTTTTCTGGTTCAGTCATTCATACAAATTTAGGTGATATAAAATGTTTTATATATATTGGCCATTCGTAAGGGTGGACACATTTCTAGTTTATATTTGCCTTAATAAGAGGCGATCGCCATGATTCAAGCCATACCAAAATTCGCCATCAAGCCCGGATACCGTCCACAGGCTGAAGACACCAGTGCGGAAACAGATCTGCTGACGTTTTACTTGCTCCGACAGCGGACGCCAAGCGACCGTCTGAGGATGGCAGCATCATTGATCCGCAGCTCTCGCAAGCTTTCGTTGTCTTCCCTAAGTCAACAATTCGGGCATCTTTCCCCAACTCTGTTTGCTCAAAAGATTGCTTTGGCGTGGTTGCAAGAGTATTGTCCTCCTAACTACATCCCAACTGGAGAGTCCCTTATGTGGATTCAGGATTCAGTCTCACTTGCCGTCAAACTCCATCCCATTTTTAAGAAATTGGGAATTTCTTATTACATCACTGGTGGAGTAGCTGCAATCTCTTACGGCGAACCCCGCACAACGCAGGATTTAGATTTAGTAATGGCGATCTCTTCAGAGGATATTGATCGTCTTACCAACGCACTAGGACAAGCGGGTTTCTATGTCCCAGGCGTTGATGACGTGAAATCAGGTCGGATGCGAACCCTGCAAATTACGGACATGGAGAGCATTAGCCGTGCAGACTTGGTGGTAGCCGGAACTGATGAATTTGAGCGCCTGAAATTTGAGCGGCGGCGGGTGATTGAGTTTGAGGGCATCGCACTCTATTTTGCTTCCCCTGAAGATGTCATTCTGAACAAACTGCGGTGGAGGCAGGGATCTGGCTCCGAAAAACAATGGCGTGATGTCTTAGGAGTCCTCAAAGTACAAGCTGACAATCTAGACTTTGACTATTTGACACAATGGGCAGAACAGCTAGGCATTGCTGATGCACTGAATCAAGCCCTAACTGACGCTGGGATTTGAACAGCCGCAGCAAGGCAAGAGGCTACCGGACATGATAAGCTGTTGTACATTTAAACTGGGTATTTAAGAGGCTGAACCCTTTTACTGGCTTAGATCGCCTAGGCAATTTAAATGCTGAACAGCTTATGAGCTTTCACGGCACTAGGGTGCGATCGCTTCAAATTCAACAAACCGACTTAAGTTGAGCGCATCATCGGTATACACGCCAGTGGGAGGCTTGGTAGTTCCGGAAACTTCAAGCCGTCTAGCATCGATGCCTTGATTCACCAGTGCCTCGGCTACGGTTTTAGCTCGTTCTAGAGCTAATCCTTGGTTCTCTAACATGTTACCGCTCTTGTCGCTATGGCCGATCAGTCTGATGTGCTGAGTCGGGTAATCTTCTAGAAACAGCTTGAGCTGATTAATTTTCTTTAGTTCTGACGAACGTAACTCTGCTGAATTGAGATCGAAGTAAATGCGGGAGGCTAAGGCTAGAGGCTGTAGTTGTACTGTATTAGTGACAGACTCAACGCCTGGAATTTTCTCAAAGGCTTCTGTAATCTTCTGGGCATCCGCCACTTGAATAGCACTACCCTCTACTTTTACTTTACCCTCACTATAAGTCGTCCAAATCGCTACCCGTTCCATTTCATTGAGGATAGAGGTTACTCGCTCTACTTCCGCCGCTACTACTGCTGCATCGGGAGGAACTTTGACGGCAACGATTTCATTATCTATTTTTACGGTCGGTGCAACTGTTTTAGCAATTTGCTCGGCTTTTTCGACAAGATAGGTATTGGGTAACTTACCAGATAGCTTGAGTGTATCTCCTTTGGCATCTACGGTCAGGCGATAGACGGCTAACTCTGGTTCGGATGCCAAGGCTAAGCTGGTTTTGTCCTCAAGATCCTGTTCAGCTCCACTGCGATAGCGGTGAATGCTCCAAGGTATGAAAATTAAACTTAGAACTGCCAGACTGATCGCGAATAGAGCTACAGGAGGTTTACCCTTTGACTTTGGAGTTGAGGGTTTACTAACTTCGGTTAGGGATTCGAGGAATTGTTGTACCGGCTTGGGAACCTGCGTCGGATCGCCATCAAATAATTCGATCGCTACACCATGCCTTTGCACGATGGTACTTAGAGCTTCGCGCATTTTCTCTAAGAATGATTTGGGAGGACTGCCTTGAGTCACTACGGCTAGGTAGCAGTACCCTGCCACTTCCAGCACGATCTCGCAATCGCCATAATCAATTCGATCCAGTTCCGAGATATTGCCAGACTGGGCAATACAATCGTTGACAAAGCTGCGAATTGCCGTGAGCATCCCTGCCACCATCTCCGACTCCAAGCGCTGTTTGCCAAAGGGTTGAACTTCCGCAATCACCAATCCAGAAGCTTTGTGAATTAAGAAAATCGCTTGGATGGTAAACGGCATCGACTCCATGAAGATTAGTTCGGCTTCAGAAACTCCCTGCATCCTGGCGCGGACTTTCCGAGCGACTCCCTCTGGAGAAAGGGTATTTTCAACTTTTTGATTGATGGCAGCAACAGCTTCCGCCATGTATTTAGAAATGGTACTGCCAATGACAGGATAGAGGGCGTCCACCATCGCATCCCGCTCTAGATCGATCTGCTCTTTAATCGCTTTACCCATTTCTGGTGCCAGCGCTTTGGCAAAATCGCCGGGGGAGTTGTACACCTGTTGGGTAACGGCATCGGGGAGTACGGGTGCTAAAGCCGAACTGATCGCTGATTTATCCTGTTGTGCCTTTGCCTGAATCATTTCATCGATAATTGGCGCGATCGCTTGTGCCATTTCTTCCCTGGCTTCAACCACTTTAAGGCTTAAAATCTCAGTAATTAAAGGCAGAAGTAACTTAATTAACTCTGACGGGTCGTAAATCTGATGTTCGAGAATGGTAAATTTCTCTTTCAGGTAGAGAAGTACCTCACGGGAATCTACGATTTCCGGCGTTAGCAGCAGGCGCTGCAATTGCTCAAATGCGGTGATGGAATTATCGGGATCTGTGTCATCCGTTGCTAAAGATGAGCTGGAAGTCTCTACGGATAGCCTGTCTAACTGGAAAGATGGTTCTGGGTAGTTGGCTGAAGTTTCTTCCTGCTGACTATCCAACGTCGCTGGGTGAGATAACATCGAACCGTTAGATGGCTTTACAGAGAGGCTAACTGAATTCTCAACCTGCTGAATATCCGGTTCCGCTAAAATCGATAAGCCGTTAGACGACTCTGCCGCATGAGAGAATAACGAACCGTTGGATGGCTTTAAAGGGAGGCTAAGTGGCTCTTCTAGCTGCTGACTATCCAACTCTGCTGAAATAGATGGACTGGCAGACAAGTCAGAAGATTCTTCTGTTAGAGCAGATTGGCTGAGCAAATTGTGCAAACTTTCCCACGCGCTTAGGGATGCGTCAGAGGTGGAATTGTCCGTTAGCTCTGTCGTTAAATCTTCAGATGGTTCTGGAGTGAGTGGAGGTTCAATCAACTGCTGAGATGTTAGTTCCGATGGCGGGTCTGAATTTGCTGGCGGCACGGCCTCTGGCTGGGCTAAACTTGCTAGATTAGCAGGTTCTTGAGATGGGTTTTTATTCCCCCTGCCACCTGCTCCCTTTTCCTCTGCTGCTTCTTCTTGTTCAGGTAGTCCAAGCAGTTCAGCAAATTCTGAACTGCTGAACTGCTGAACTTCTGCGTTCTGATGTTGAGGCTCAATTATAGAAGCAGCATCGATCTGTGAAGGGCGATCGCCATCCCTAGGGACAGGAGCGAGGGTTTCGTCCTGATTGGTTGCTTGTGATTCCTGTTGAGGTTCACCAGTCGAGCTAGAAGTTTGTAGATCAATTAATAAATCCAGCAAGCCTTCTAGCTGGGATAGGGCAGATCGATTTTCTTGTGATGACGCCATAGTCTGAGTCCACCAGACGATTGGGACATGGGTAAATACACATAATATTAGATGAACTCAATCCGCTCTTTCGCTTAAATGCCACCTGAAACAGTGCTAGCTTCGAGCAATCGAATATCCGAGGAAACATCACTGCCAGCTGCTTCTTTTAGCTCGGGAGCAAATTCGGTGCCTTTAATTCTTAAGCCGAGTTCAAATAAAATTTCAGCCATATCATCTTTAGCAACCTTCGACTCGGAAATCATTGAAAATCGCCTCTCCAATTCTTCAAAAACGTGAGCTCGCAAATTTCTGATTTCTTCTTGAATTTTTTCTCGGCTTTCGGATAGCTCGTTGTGCAGGGACTTGGTTTGCTTATCTACGGTTTGATCGAGAGCTTCAATGTTACTAGAAAACTTTTTGTTAACTAGATCTATCATTTGCCGAATATCGGCATTCTCGTTCTGGGTAGTTAAGGTGAGAGACTTAATTTTTTTCTCTATAGAATCAGTTGCTGCCCGCATCTCGGTTAAACAACTATTCTTGGTTTGCTCAATGCGATCGCGCATATCCTGTTGAAGTAATGCCAAATTAGATTCAATTTTGTCAATACGGCTATCATATTCTCGCAACTGAGCCCCAAAAATTATATCTCGAATTTGGTCAATGTTGCCCAACCTTTCACGCATTTGATCTCGGTTTATTTCTGCCATATTTTTACCTCTAATTTGCTTTAAATTATTAGTCTTTTGAAACTAGCCCGACTAGCTACTTGTTAACCCCATAGTCTTGATAGCTCACTCAAGACACCTAGAGGTGAAGCAAATCGTTACTACTATAACATTCCTGGGTACTTAAAAATACCAGTAATGATAAATGACGCAACAGTAATGGCAGACAGGGAGATCGGAGTTGGCGGGACAAGGAGAGCCATGGCGATAAAAGGGAAATTTTAGCTGGCCAATTCTAGCCCTTCTCATTTAGCAAAAATACACTAATTCATCAGAAGAGGGAACAGGGAACAGTTTTTCTTATTGCCTGCTCCCTTTTAAACTTTAACCCTCAACCCTCATCTTTTTTTATTGAACCGACGAAAGTTGCTCTCTCGGTATGGGCGGACTCGGTACGAGTGGCTCTCCATCAATATCACTGAGACCTACAGCCTGTAACAATCGTTCCCACTGAGCAGCTACCTCTACATTGTTCGGAAAGTCGCGGCGCAACTGAGTTAGAGTTGCCAAAGCATCGTGCCACATTTCCCCCTCAGCATAAAGTTCTACTTGCTGTTGAGGTGATGACGCCTTCAACTGCCTTTCCAGGTTGGGATCGAGTGCTACCCGTCTCACCCAGCCTTCTACCACCTGATCCTTTGCCCGTTCATTTGCTTGGCAGATCGCTGAGAAAGACCAGTAATAATCCTGGCCGATCTCCAAAGGTGGTAATCCCACTTGGCTAGGTAAGTCAATCGTGATAATACCTGCTCGGCCACTAGTCTCAAACCTAGTTTGATAGATTTGATTTCCGTCAGCATCCTGCAAGATAAACTCTACTGGCAATATCGACTTGTCAGCAGTTGGGGAAGGCATGTAGACAAAAAATGTGGGATAAGCTGCCACTGTTACCCCAAAGCCACTGCTAGGGACTAAAGCCGTTAGGGGTTTACCCTCAACTGGGCAATTACTAAGCGGACTGCGCGTTCCCGCACCATCTACACGCCTAGGTGAACCAATCCCTGATGGCGGTTTGTATTGCTTAGCTTCCCAGCGTTGGGGTATCCCTTCAGCCAGGAGAACTTGCGGAGTCTGCACCAGAGCGAACCCGGCAGCGAGCAGCACCAATTGGATCGACTTTACCACCAGTAATTTACAAAAATGGAAACGTTGCTCTGCCATGAAAATTATTAGTGCTGGTCGTTAGTTAACAATTCTGGCATCCCCAAACAAAGGTTCTTGAGTAAGAGTGTCGATCCCCGCTGACTTGAGCAGTTTATTCCAGGCATCGGTCAAGTTTTTGTCGTCGGGACGTTGGCGGCGCAGCTGAACCAGAGTCTCCAAGGTCTCATACCAAAGTCGGTCGTTGGCATAGATAGCTACCCGCTGTTCCGGAGTGGCTTGCTGGAGGCGACGGGTTAAACTAGGGCTGGCTTGAACTCGCTTGAGTGCACCATCGATATAGAAATCATTTGACCTATCCTTATCAGTCCCACTGCGATCGCAGATTAGCCTTAACTGCCAGTGATAATCTTCACCTACCTTCAGGGCAGGAAACCCACTAGGGGAGGGAAGTTTTAAGCTCATGATCCCGGGAGCGCCGATAACGAATTCGTCGGTGTTACCATCGCCAGTTTTTTCACTGTAATGGCCGAAGGCATACTTGGTTGAGTAAACTTCCTGGTCTTTAGAATCTCGCACTACAAACTCGACTCCCCAAGCCCTAGTCTTGGGCATGTACCAAAAGACAGTGGGATACTCCGCTACCGTCGTTCCTATGGTGAGTGGAACCAAGGCTATAGGTTGTATATCTGGGTCAGGATCTGCAATACAATCGCCTCGTCTTCCACCGGACTCTCTATTTCCAGGAACTGGCTCACCTGTCGGATTACTAGGCGGACTGAAATCCCATTGATTAGGGATCTGGCTGCTGAGAGAGGAAGCTCCCAATTGAGCCTGTACTCCTGCGGGAAGACTGACTGCTAGCCCTAGAGTCAAGGCCACAGCCATGAGGGTGAAACGGGATGAGCGTGTGAACCAAGCCATGATCTTACTATCTCCTGGTAGCGAAGAGTCTTCGGGCAAACAGGTCAGAGCTGTAAACCTCTTAAAAAACACATTCTCAAACCCTTATGGTTGAAGGATTTCAGCGAGTAGTGTTTCTTCCATCTGTTGGGGATGCGATCGCGTCCGTTAGAGGCTGAGTTCTAACACAAGGATGGCAAATCTATCATAATTCGGTTGCTGAGACTAGATATGCCCTAGTATTTATATTTTAACTTTAGATGCTTGTCCGATCGAAACGTCTGGTTTCACTCTTGTTCAAATCTTCATAAACGCGATGAAGTCTGATGTTTAAGGTCAGATCCCAAGAAAGGCTCTCTGGCACCACATAACCTCAACACTAGTGCAGCTTGGCAGAAATAACCCACCATTTAAAAAAGATTAAAAAGCTTACTTTACAAGCTTCTTCCCTTCTGCCTTCACAGCACTAGCAAATTAAGAGATTGTCTTGAAGAATGAGAAGCTGAATGCTTACATCTGGAGTCATTAGTCACCTCAAGATTTAGCTGACAACGAAGGAATGAAAACCCTTCTTCCCCTGTTCAGAAGTTCCCTATTCCCTATTTTCAAGACTGATCTCAGGTTAATCCAATTCAGTTCCTCCCACTGAGAGTGTTCCTCTCTGGCGCTGAGAAAATGGGCTTTAGCCCCACGGACTTGAGCAGCTTATTCCAAGCCTCTACCACCTCTGGGTCTTCAGGGGAATTGCGCTGGAGTTCAGCTAAAGTCTTAACCGTTTCATACCAGAGTTGTTCTTTAGCATAAAGTGCTACCCGCTTTTGGGGAGTTGCCCGCTGAATCTCTGATGCCAAAGTTGGGTTGGGTGCGACTCGCTGAATCCAGCCTTCGACAACGATATCGTCTGAACTATCGGTGGGGTCGTTACAGTTCAACGCAACTTCCCAGTGATAGTCTTCACCTATTTTTAAAGGGGAAAGGTTAGTAAAGGCTGGAAGCGTTAAACTCATGATGCCACTGGGAGTGAAACCTCTGGCAGACTTGGCTAAGGTATAAGTCGCAGAGTAAATCTGCCGCTGATTGGCATCCTTGAGTACAAAATTTACTTGCGATGCCCTAGTTGCGGGCATGTACCAAGAGATGGTTGGATATTCCGCTGCCGTTGTCCCTGTCCCAGATGGTGCTAAAGCAAGCACTGACGGATTTAGCTGAGTTTCAGGGATGCAGTCCTTGTTATTGGGGCTCCTTGTTCCGCCGCTATCTCGATTTACCGGACTTTCACCATTGGGACCACGAGGAGCAGTAAATTCCCAGCGATCGGGTAGTTGAGAGCCGAGTGAGGCCGTTCTCAACTGAGCTTGCACCTGGGAGGGCAGATTGACGGCCAGCCCCAGCGTCAAAGCCGCAGTTAGTATTGTTAAGCGTGATGAGCGTGTGAACCAAGCCATAATCTAAATATTTGCTAGTACAGCAGAGTATTTGTATAAAGATGTCAGAACAGAAGCCTAGGTTCCAGCACGGAGATCGCTTGCTTTGTGATAATCAGACTCGTCAGACCAGTACCTACAAGTAATAGTGATATTTTACCGTGAGGTATTGGCCGCACTGAAACCTTAGTTTCCCTTCTTATTTAACTCTTCACCTCAATTAAGCATGATTCCCGATTCTACTTCCTCGGTGTTACCAAAATTGAAACCCTTTGGAACTATCAGGCCGATTGGAGCCTCTGCCTTACAAGGTATAGCTTTTAAGGGAGAAAATTTGATTGCTATTGATGCCACAAGCGGCTACCTCCTGGAAATCGATCCTTATAGCGATAACACGAAAATTTTAAATCCATCCCGCGACTTAGATTTTGCCGATGCTACGGGTCTGGCAATTGCGGGCGATACCCTGTGGTTGACGTTACAAGAAAGCGTGTACTTTTGCCAGCTCAATGGAGACTTAAGGCTTCAGCAATTTGTCACCCTGCCTTACAGGGCGAACGGGATTGCTATCAAGGAATCAACGGTCTATATCACCTGCCAAAAAGCTGGGTATATTCTGATTTATAACCGCAATACAGGTCGGGAAATTACCCGATTGTATGCTCCAGGGATTGGCGTTGAAAACATTACAGTGCGCGATGAGGAATTGTGGGTCTCGGATCGGGAAGAACAGACCGTTTACTGCCTCGATCGGGCAACAGGTGAAATTCAATTTAGCTTGCTCACCCCCTTTGAAAACCCTACCGGCTTAGCCTTTTATCGAGACCCCCAGACGGGTGAGGATACCCTCTACGTTGCCTATGCTAGCGAGGAGCCTTACATTCGGGATAACCCCAATGCCGAGCCGAATTACGAATTGCAGTATCGCGATCGCACCTTCATTCATCCTCTGTATTTCTACCACAATACCGAGAATCGCTACTCCCTCTCTAACGGCTACTTAATTGAAATGTCCTACGTCGAGGAACTTGCCCCCCTCGAAGAGGTAGAACTCAAAGATCTAGAATGGCGCATTGCCCTGCCATCCGAAACCGATCGCCAAAAAGTGAGAAAAATTGAGCCGGTGGGCATTCCCTTTACTGAAGAAATTCAGGACGATCAGCGAGTAGCTGTATTTAAATTCGACACTCTCCAACCGGGCGAACGTCATCTTTTTGGCTGGAAAGCTTTGCTAGAAGTTTGGAGTATTAAATACCGTCTCACGCCACGAGATATGGAAAGGCTGCCGGAGTTGCCACCAGCCTTTCAAACTCGCTATTTGGTAGACGATGACGAGTTAGCCATGGATACTGAGATCATTCGCCGTGCCGCTCAAGAAGCCATCGGTCGAGAAACGAATTTGCTGCGGAAAATGTACAGTATTCGCAACTATGTCTATGACCGACTCTCCTACGGAATTAAACCCCACATCGACACTCCCGACATTGTTTTAGAGCGAGGGATTGGCTCCTGCGGCGAGTATCTAGGACTGTTACTCGCTCTATCCCGCCTTAACGGCATTGCCTGCCGCACCGTTGGCCGCTACAAATGCCCTCCCCATGCCGATAAACTAGGTATTCCTTTACAACCAGACTTCAATCATGTTTGGCTAGAATTTTACGTGCCGGGATTTGGCTGGTTGCCAATGGAATCAAACCCCGACGATACCATGGAAGGAGGGCCTTACCCGACTAGATTTTTTATGGGTTTAGCTTGGTACCATGTAGAAATTGGCAAAGGCATCCCCTTTGAAATCCTTAAAAGCCAAGGCGCTCTCGTAAAAAAGGAACAAATTTCGATTGGTGAGTTAGCCATTAATCACGTCCGATTCACAATTCGAGCAGAATTACCACGCCAGGGATAGTAAATGTAAAATAGCAAATGAGCGATAACCAACAACCAACAACCA
>DNXU01000204.1:17805-21687 GCA_003505715.1 Cyanobacteria bacterium UBA8803
CAACAACCAACAACAATGAACAAATTAATCAGGAAATTTAACAATGGATGTAATTCCAGCAATTGATTTGCTTGCCGGTCGCTGTGTTCGGTTGTACCAGGGAGACTATGCGCGATCGCAAGTATTTAGCAACAACCCCGTCGATGTTGCCAGACAATGGTTTGACCAGGGGGCAACCCGGTTACATGTGGTTGACTTAGATGGGGCAAAAGCTGGTCAGCCGATCAATACTAAAACTATTGAGGCAATTGTCAGGGCTGTACCCATGTCTGTACAAGTTGGGGGAGGATTGCGCAATCGTGGGGGTGTCGCTCAACTGTTGGATATCGGCGTTCAGCAGGTTATTTTGGGTACAGCGGCTGTAGAAGACCACCCCTTGGTAGAACAGCTGTGTGCGGAATTCCCGGGGAAAATTATGGTCGGAATTGATGCTCGTAACGGACGGGTAGCAACACGCGGCTGGTTAGAGACTTCAGAAATTCTGGCTGTGGATCTAGCTGGGCAAATGGCTCAATTGGGAGTTGCGGCGATTATTTATACCGATATTCACCGGGATGGCACGCTCAGCGGACCTAATCGAGACGCCCTCAGGGAACTTGCCCAAGGACTCTCGATTCCCACGATCGCTTCTGGTGGCGTTAGTTCCATTACTGACTTATTGAGTTTACTGGCTTTGGAACCTTTGGGAGTTACGGGTGCGATTGTTGGCCGCGCCCTCTATACTGGGGATATTTGCCTCAAAGAAGCAATTCAAGCAGTGGGTTCCGGACGCCTCCAGGATATCCCCCCAGATTTGGGATTTTCCACGTTTGCTTGAGTAGGCTCCGTTTTTTTCCCGTCTAAACCAGCTTGGCAGAAATAACCCACCAGTAAAAATTCTCACCCTACCCTCCCAACTCCCCCAGCTCCCCAAATTTCTCTAGCGAGAATAAATCAGCCCTGCCCTTGCCCCCAAACTTGGAAGGTTGGGATGGCATTGGCATAACCTGCCAGTCCCTAACGGTATCCTGAAGGGTGGGTGTGTCAAAATAGAACAAAAATAAGTCAGGGTGCTAGACAAGGATAGCTAATCGCTAATAGCAATAAACAATGAACAATGAACAATGAGCAATTAGCAGTTTATTAGGTCAATTCTGGTTGCTAATAATACATGTGGCGCAAGCTGAGGCAACGAATTGGAAAATGGCAAGGGGTGCTGATTGGTGCCTCAACGGTAGCAGGATTAGTAATTGTTGCTGGTTCTGCTGGATTATTTCAGCTATTGGAATGGGCAGCTCGGGATCAATTTTTTCGCCTGCGTCCTAGGGAATCGGTCGATCCGCGCATTGTAATCATCACCCTGGATGAGTCAGATCTCCCCCAGGTCGGTCAATTTCCGATGTCTGATGCTTTGCTCGCTAAAGTAATTAAGAACATCAAAGCCCAGCATCCCAGGGTGATTGGTTTGGATATTTATCGAGATCTACCAGTTGGCTCGGGTCATCAGGAATTAGTTGAAGTATTTAAGTCTACACCGAACCTGATTGCTGTAGAAAAATTGGTTGAGCCATCTGTAGCACCACCACCAACCTTAAGACAGCTCGGTCAAGTCGCCATGGCTGATGTGGTGTTGGATGCCGATGGTAAGGTACGTCGCGGTTTAATCACTGTCAAATCTAAGAGCGGTGAAACTCGAGAAAGCTTAGGGGTGAAGCTGGCTTTGATGTATCTGGAACGGGAGGGCGTTACTCTTGAGCCAATTAACACCGAAAAAAAATATTATCAGTTGGGTAAAGCAGTCTTTAAGCCCTTTACGGGGAATGAAGGGGGTTATGTTGGTGCTGATGCCGGTGGCTATCAAATATTGTTGAACTTTCGCGGGACTCTAGAGAACTTCCGTACTATATCGATAACGGATGTTCTTTTAAACCAAATACCACCTGACTTGATACGCGATCGCATTGTCTTAATCGGTGCCACTGGACAGAGTTTCAACGATCTGTTCTTCACTCCCTACGGCAGTTCTTTTTTCACCAGTCCCCAGCGAATGCCCGGTGTAGTAATTCATGCGAATTTAGCCAGTCAGGTTTTGAGTGCGGCAACAGAAGGGCGACCTTTGATTCAAAGTTGGGCAGAACCTGTTGAGTGGCTGTGGATTTGGGGTTGGTCTTTCGCGGGTGCTACAGTACGGTGGATGGCGTTGCAAGTAAATCCTGCCAACAAGAAGGTATCTCCGAAAGGGATAGCTCTTGGCTTTTGCATTCTCCCGCTAGGAGGCACACTGATTGGGAGTAGCTATATAGCCTTTCTCGGTGGTTGGTGGATACCTGTAATTTCTCCCTTAATTGCCTTAATAGGGTCTGCCGTCGCGATCGCAGGTTACCACAGACTACAGTTGCAGCGCGAAAAGGCTGACCTAGAAATCTTGTTGGAAACGGCTACCGAACACTACGATGCGGTTGAAGCCGATTTGCAAAATCAGGCCGAAGAGGCAGTACGGGAAGGTGAGAGGAGGCTAGCTCAATTCTTAGAAGCCGTATCGGTGGGGGTAGTCGTAATTGATGCTAACGGCAAACCCTATTTTGTGAATGAGAGAGGACAGGAACTTCTGGGTAAAGGAGTGGTATCGGACGCTACAGCCGAACAAATACCAGAGGTTTATCAAAACTATATCGCTGGAACGGATCGATTGTACCCGCCAGAGGATTTGCCCATCCTGCGAGCGTTGAAAGGGGATCGGGCTTCCGCTGACGATATAGAAATTCACCGACCTGATAAAATTCTCCCCATAGAAGCCTGGGCAACCCCCATCTATGATGAATCTGGTCAAATTGCCTATGCACTTGTTGCATTTCAGGACATTACTGAACGCAAACGAGCTGAGGAAGCCTTAAAACAAGCTGAAGAAAAATACCGCAGGATCTTTGAAAATGCCATGGAAGGCATCTTCCAGAGTACGCCGAACGGACGTTATATCAGCGCCAATCCTGCCCTAGCTCAAATGTATGGCTACGACTCACCTGAAGAGTTAATGGGTACGATCACGAACATCCAGTACCAACTGTATGTCGATCCCCAACGTCGTGCCGAGTTCGTTCAATTAATGGAACAGCAAGGCGCTGTGTCTGAGTTTGAGTCTCAGGTCTATTGCCAAGATGGCACCATGATTTGGATTAGCGAGAATGCCCGTGCCGTTTGTGATGTTGATGGAGTTGTACTCTACTACCAAGGCTTTGTCGAGGATATAACCCAGCGCAAACAGGCAGAAGTAGAGCGGCAAAAGTTTACCGAGCAACTATTCCAGCTTAATAAGGCTTACCTGCGCTTTGTGCCGCGTCAATTTCTACAGTTGTTGGATAAAGAAAGCATTGTCGATGTCGAATTAGGGGAAGCGGTGCAGCAGAACATGTCAATTTTATTTGCTGACATTCGCGACTTCACTACTTTATCAGAACGAATCACCTTAGAAGATAATTTTAAATTTATCAACGCTTATCTATCTCGCATGGAACCTGCCATTATTGAAAATAATGGCTTTATTGATAAATATATTGGTGATGCGATTATGGCACTGTTTAGTGGTGAGGCAGATAATGCTGTTAAAGCCGGAATTGATATGTTAAATCGACTGGCAGAATATAATACAACTAGGACTAGACCGGAACGCCCACCTATACATATTGGTATTGGGATTAATACGGGTTCTTTGATGCTGGGCACTGTAGGCGGGCATAACCGGATGGACGGCACTGTGATCAGTGATTCGGTTAATTTAGCCGCTCGTCTGGAATCGCTGACCAAAGATTATGGTGTATCCCTATTAATTTCTCACCACACGTTTCAAAGTTTGCACCATCCAGTTGAGTATGCGTTCCGAGTTATTGACCGGGTAAAAGTAAAAGG
>DNXU01000204.1:21719-21940 GCA_003505715.1 Cyanobacteria bacterium UBA8803
GATCCCCTGACAATCCGCGAGGCTAAATTACTTACAAAACCAAAATTTGAACAAGCTCTGTTTCTTTATAACAGAAATAATTTTCGAGAAGCTGCCCAACTGTTTCAAGATTGTCTGGATGTTATACCTGAAGATAAAGTAGCTCAAATTTATTTGCTACGCTGCCAGCAAGAAGGCTATTCATAATTGGTAATTGGCAATTGGCAATTGGTAATTGGTAA
>DNXU01000204.1:22076-28719 GCA_003505715.1 Cyanobacteria bacterium UBA8803
ACCCATCACCCATCACCCAATTGATTGCATAAGCTCCTGCTAGTTAGAGATAGTTAACAATGTAGTCGCTCAGGAACGGCGTACACTAGCACGCATGAACATCTCTTCCCCTCTTTCCCTAAATCTATTGCCCTAAGGATAGTTAAGGAAATCTATGACAAATCAGCAGTTCACTGCATTTCTCTTGATTTTCTGCCTAACCACTGTCACTGCTGTTCTCTGGTCTAGGCTGGGACTAGCGCAGCCAATTCCCATTCCCGGAACTACAGTTCGAGCAGCTTCAGTTCCAGAGTTATTTACTGCCATTCCTATGGGCAAGGGTTGGAGTATCTCTACCCGACAAGCAGACTCGACCGTAATTCGCCAGAGACTCGTAAAAGCCAATGTTAATTTACTGACCCGTACCACAGGTCAGGCACTGCGCTTGAATTTGTTTGAGGATTTGGCTTATAACGTCACCATTGAACGCAGAAGAACCTCAGTAGATGGATTAGTGGGAGGTGAATTAACCTCAGTGCAGTTCGGCAGAATTGCAGATATACCCCAGAGTGAAGTATATCTCACCAGCCGGGGGCACATCCTGTCTGGCAATATTCGACTCCCCGATGGACAACTCTACGAGATTCGCTACCTCCGTTCTGGCGTTCATGCCGTGCGCGAAATCGATCAAAATGTCTTTCCAGAAGATCCTCCACCGAAGGTATGGGAGAAAGGCAGAGAAGGAGAGAGCAATCGCCTCCTTAAAACGGAACAGTGGATTTTGGATGGGAATGAGAGACCCCAGCCAAAACATAGCACTGATATAAGTGGGGGTCTGTTACTCCCGGATCGGAAACAGGAAATAGAAAAAACTATTCCCTATTCCCTATTCCCTGTGCCCTACTTGGATGTGATGGTTGTTTATACCTCAGCAGCACGTCGAGCAGCTGGGGGTACGGTAGCGATGAACAGTTTGATTGACCTAGCTGAAATGGAAACTAACCAAGGTTTCGCCAACAGTCATATTAACCTCCAAATTCGCATCGTTCATCGGCAAGAAGTAAATTATCTAGAGTCGGGGAGTAGTTCAACAGACTTAAAGCGACTCATCAATCCGAAAGATGGTTTTCTGGACTCACTCCAAAGCCTGCGCCAACTTTATAAAGTTGATGCGGTAAGTTTATGGGTGAATCATCTAGATTCCTGTGGCCTGAGTCGGTTAATGAAGTCGGCTTCTATGGCCTTTCGAGACCGAGCCTTTAGCGTAGTTAGAGATGACTGTGCTACGGGATATTATTCTTTTGCTCACGAACTCGGACATAACTTAGGGGCAGATCACGATATCAAACACGCTCAAAATGGGGTCTATGCCTATTCCCACGGCTACCAAGACCCGGATGGCGAGTTTCGCACGATTATGGCCTACAAATGTCCGGGTGGTTGCCAGCGCAGGAACTATTGGTCTAATCCCAACCTAACCCTAAATGGCAAACCTTTGGGAATTGCCGATCGCGCTGATAATGTGCGCACCTTAAATAATACCCTATCTATTGCCAAAGCTTGGGACAACCCGGGATTACCAGGCCAGTGTTTTGCCCGACAGGTTTACTGGCGGGGCAGTTATTTCTCTAAGGATTGGATTGGTACTTTAAGAAATAAAGGCTATTTGATTACCGATTTAGCAGAAAGAGGGCAGGAATGGGCTGTCGTACTTTCTCAACCCTTGGAATACAACGAGCAAGAGTGGGTAACCGAGGGAAACTTTCCTAAAAATCAGATTCAATCCCACTGGAATGAGGGGCGATATATTACAGAGGTAGGGACAACCAAAAAGCGTTGGCTAGTGGTGATGTCTAAACCTGCTAGTTATACCAGACAACACTGGATGACTAGTAATAATGTTCCCAAAGATTGGATTAAACAGGAGTGGGATGCAGGCAACAGAATTACTACAATAGGAGCTAGAGAGAACCAGTGGGCAGTAGTAGCATCAAATCCAACTCAATATAAAAAACAACGCTGGTCAACTGAAAAACAATTCCCTCGTAATTGGATCAAAGCGGGATGGAAAAAGCAAAGCAAAATTACCAGTATTGCGGCAACGAGAGAACAATTTGCCGTGGTGATGTCCCAACCTAGCCGTTACGACATGCAAGTCTGGGTGACGGCTCAGAATTTCCCCGATACCTGGATTTATGACCAGCGAAAGACAGGTTATCAGATTACGGGTTTAGCGGCAACTGATAACCGCTGGGCGGTTGTGATGTCTAAGTGCAAGTAAATTTAAACCAAATTAAACAAAATTAAACATTTGGGTGTAGCAAGGGAAGAGGAAATATGAATAAAATCAAACGCCGTCATTTTTTACAATTTACTGGGTCAGCTCTAGCCAGCCTGGGTTTGAGCCAACTAGATATTAGGCGTCAAGGCGATCGCTATGCCAAGGTTCTCGCCCAAGATACTCCCCGCAAACTAGCTTTATTGGTGGGGGTCAATCAATACCCCTCTCCCATCCCTTCCTTACAGGGCTGTCTGACCGATGTGGAATTGCAGTACGAACTACTAGTGCGGCGCTTTGGCTTTAACTCCAACGATATTCTCAAAATCACCGATGAAGCAGAAATCAAGCCCACTCGCCAAAATATTATAGATGCCTTTGAAAATCATTTAATTAAACAGGCTAAACCAGGGGATGTGGTAGTGTTTCACTACTCCGGACACGGTTCCCGCGTTATCGATCCCAATCCGATTGACCCGGATGGCTTAAATGGTACGATGGTGCCCAATAATCGCTATGCCGAAGATAATCCAGATTCTGGTATCGTCCGCGATATTATGGGGCGGACGCTGTTTCTGTGGATGTACGCCCTGCAAACGGAGAACACCACCGTAGTGTTAGATAGCTGCTATTCTGGCGGTGGGTTGCGAGGTAACTTTGTTGTGCGGGCGCTATCCTCACGGCAGGGGAGTGGAGACGATCGCCCCAGTCAAGAGGAATTAGATTACCAACAGCAGTGGCTTTCCAAACTGGGTCTGGCTGCCGATAAGTTCCAAGAACTGCGCCGCCAGGGCATTGCTAAAGGGGTAGCCCTCGGTTCAGCTCAACGCAACCAATTGGCAACGGATGCGCCGTTCAGCGATTTTCATGCCGGAGCGTTTACCTATCTCCTTACTCGCTACCTCTGGCAACAACCTGTCAATCAGCCTCTGAGTTCAGTCTTTGTAAACTTGGCTCGCAGTACCAAAGATGTGGCCGAGTCGTCGGGAATTGTTCAAGAACCCCGTTATGAGGTTAAACCGGGAAGCGATCGCGACCAAGAACCAGTCTATTTTCTTGAATCTTCTACACCATCAGCAGAAGGGGCGGTACGGAAGATTGAAGGCGACCAAATCGAGTTTTGGTTAGGGGGGGTATCTGCTCAAAGTCTAGATGCTTTTAAACAGGGAGCAGTGTTTTCCCTGATTAACAACGAAGGACAGGTACAGGGACAAGTAGAGCAAACCTCTCGCAGAGGTCTGATCGGGAAAGGTACACTACGTTTGTTAACACGTCCCTCGAAACTAGGAAGTTTTCTGCAAGAACGAGTGCGGGGCGTCCCTACTGATTTAAAGCTGCGCGTAGGACTAGACCCCTCTCTGGGCAATGATACCCAAGCCGCAGGGACAATCCTCCAGTCCCTTAGCCGGATGGAAGTAGTACCTGTGAATCAACAGTCTGTAGTAGACTACCTACTTGGCCGCATGACTAGGAACTATTTACAGCAGGCACGAAAGCAGGGATTAAACAACTTACCCTCAGAAGGGAGTTTGGGGTTGTTTACGCCGGGATTAAACCCAGTTCCCGACTCCTTCGACCAACCGGGCGAGTCTGTGCAAGATGCGATCGCTCGCCTGCGTCCCCGCCTCAAAATGTTGCTAGCAGGTCGGCTGTTACGATTGATACTTAACAGCGATGCTTCTAATTTAAATGTGGCCATGACCGTCAAGCCGTTAGGTGGTAGGGGAATTCCTAACAGCTACGGCAGTCGCGGTGCCCAACAAGCTGGCATTATTGCCAAGACAGTTTCCAGGATGACTCTGACACCGGGCACGGAGATTAAGGTTGAGGTTCAAAATAATGAAAATAGGGATTTGTATATCGGCGTGCTAGTCATCGGCAGTGGTGGCGAACTCGTCGTACTGTACCCATCCGACTGGAATGCACCTGAGGAAGCGGCACGGGTACTAGCAGGAAAATCTCTGACGGTGCCGCCAACGACTGATAAGCCAGAGGAAGATTTCCACTTTATCGTTAACGGTCCGGCTGGTTTCCTGGAGTTGTTAGTTATCGCCAGTACGGAGTCACTGCGGGATGTATTGAAGGGATTGCAAACCATTGCCCGAGGCCGGGGGGTAGAAAGGCGATCGGGCGATCCTTTAATTTTACAGGAAGATGAACCTGTCAAAGTAATGGAAGATTTGCTCGGAGATTTGGATCGCAATGCCCGAAGTACTGTTACTCTAACTAGAGGCGTGCGAGCGGTGGATACCAAGCAGATGGCGGCACTCTCAGCCATTATTGAGGTAGTTGATTAGCGCTCTTTGGTCGATGAGAGACAATAGAGTATTCTCCCAAAGACCGGGACTACTGGGACTAATGAAACCCGAACAAGAGAAAGCCTTAAAATAGCGGTTTAGAACAACAGCCGCAAGCCACCTACAAGTGAGAAGTTATCGGTACTTTCCCCTTCTTCTCGTGCGAAGTCGGCAGCAGCTCCAAACTTGCGCGTCCAAGAAATTCCGACATAGGGGGCAAATTTACGAGTTACTTCGTAACGCAACCGCAGACCTAACTCAATATCGTTGAGACCCGTGCCTACGCCAAACTCCTCTACTTCCTGAAGCGCCAGATTAACCTCTAATTCAGGCTGTAATACCAGCCGTTGGGTGAGCAGTAATTCATATTCAGCAGCGAGTCTGGCAGAAACATCGCCGTCTTCACTGATGAATAGTGCAGCATCAACCTCAAACAGGTACGGTGTTAATCCTTGAACTCCAACGACCGCAAAGGCACGTCCTTGATCGCGATCGGAACTGTCGAGCCTATCGTACCGCAAACCTACCTGCAAATCCCAGTAAGGCGCAATGAGCTGACCGTACAAAACCTGAATTTCGGCTTCTGTGCCCTCGTCTCCTTCCAGATCTACTTCACCTTCGGTTTTAAGCCAAATCCGTCTGTAGTCACCACCAACCCAACCTTGTGCATCCCAATTGAGCGTATTAGACCCGTCGTTATTGCGATATTCTAACTGGTCGATCAGCAGCAGCCAAAATACTTGATTGTCCTCTACTGGCGAAGGCCATTGTTCTCGATCGGTGTCATTGGCAATTTCAATAGTGGGTTGAAGTGTTTGAACTCGATTATCCTCTACTGGTGGCAACTCTTGTTGTTGGTTGGTATCATTAGCAGTTTCGACAGTAGATTGAAGTGTTTCGGCTTGATTATCCTCTGCTAGTGGCGGCAATGCGTTTTCATTTAGATTGCCTGTATTTTTGAAGGCTGGTCGAATTGTTTCAGCTTGGTTGTTCTCGACTAATGGCAGCAATTGTACTTCATGTATATCCTCAGCAATTGTGGAAGTGAATTGAAAGGTTTCAGCTTGATTGTTCTGTACTCGTAGGGGCAATTCTGCTTCTGCCTGTAGAAGAGGCGCATAACTCATCAAACTAACAAAACTAATTAATCCCGCTACAGCACTGGGGTAATTTCTTCTTAAGAATTTCATTGACCTGCCCCCACTACGCGATCGCTTACAGATACAATGCGGAACATACCTACCTCCATGTGATAGAGCAGATGGCAGTGGAACGCCCAGTTCCCCGGTGCATCCGCTGTGATATCTACAGACAGTCTCTCTGCTGGCTTGACGTTAATAGTGTGCTTGCGCGGGTTGTGCGAACCACTGCCATTGTCGAGTTCCATCCACATTCCGTGCAGATGGATGGGGTGTTCCATCATGGTGTCGTTCACAAATGTCAGGCGTAGACGTTCGCCGTTGTAAAAACGAATTGGCTCCTTTGCCTGCCCATACTTCTTGCCATCGAACGACCACATATACCGTTCCATGTTGCCCGTGAGGTGTAGCTCAATTTCTCGTTCGGGCTGGCGTTGGTCATACCCTGGCTTCAGGCTGCGTAGATCGGTGTAAACCAGTACACGATGGGTATCTGTACTCTCCAAGCCAATTCCCGGTTCATGCAGCCGACTTTGCACCATCATCGGCACACCTGCGTTTCCCGGTCCATGATTGTCTGGGCCATGCATCACGCCTTGATTATGTTGAGCATGTCCGCTATCACTCCCAAACATATTGTGTTGAGAATGTCCGCCATCATTCCCAGGCATATTATGTTGAGAATGTCCGCCATCATTCCCGGACATATTATGTTGAGCATGTCCGCTATCATTCCCAGACATATTGTGCTGAGCATGTCCGCTATCACTTCCGGACATATTGTGCTGAGCATGTCCGCCATCATTCCCAGACATATTGTGTTGAGCATGTCCACCCTCATCATGGTTCATACCCATATCAGCCATGCTTCGTAGGGGACGTGTTCGCCGTTCGGGGGTGGGTGCAGTCATACCCTGGCGCGGTGCTAGCGTTCCACGAGCATAGCCGCT
>DNXU01000204.1:28759-31317 GCA_003505715.1 Cyanobacteria bacterium UBA8803
CTCTTGCGGTTCTACGATGACATCGTAAGTTTCAGCAACAGCGATACGGAATTCGTCCACCGTCACGGGTTGCACATTCTGCCCATCCGCCTGAACTACAGTCATCTTCAGTCCCGGAATACGGATATCAAAGAAAGTCATTGCCGAAGCGTTGATAAATCGCAGTCGTACTTTTTCCCCAGGTTGGAAGAGTCCAGTCCAATTGGATTCGGATGTCATCCCATTCATTAGGTAGGTGTAGGTTGCACCTGTAACATCAGCAATGTCTGTAGGGTCCATGCGCATCTGTCTCCAGGGCAAATCTTCAGAAAAGGTTGCCACCGTGCGCCTCTGATAGTTGTAGTAAGCGCTCATTTTTTTCAGATTGGCAAGAATATGATGGGGATGCTCAAAAGACCAGTCGGAGAGCATTACCACGTAGTCTCGCTGGTACTGGAAAGGCTCCGGTTCAATCGGATCGATAATTAAGGGGCCAAAATGACCCTGTTGTTCTTGCATTCCACTATGGCTGTGATACCAATAGGTGCCGCTTTGCTTGACTGGAAAGCGATAGGTGAAGGTTTTGCCAGGTTTGATGCCAGCAAAGCTAACCCCAGGAACACCATCCATTTCAGCCGGGAGAATCAGTCCATGCCAGTGAATTGAAGTGTCTTCCTTCAGATGGTTGGTGACCCGAATTGTGGCTGTTTGTCCCTCACGCAAGCGCACTAACGGTCCAGGTACTGAGCCGTTAACCGTAAAAGCCTTGGCATCTCGTCGTCCGATTTTAAGCGTCGTTTCATGAACTTGGAGGTCGATGATGTCAGGATAGCCACGCCTATTTTCAGGTTCACTTGCAGCACTGATTTGTCTGGCATAGGCGGGGACAAGACTATTAAATCCTACTGCCATGCCCATCCCAGTCGTGAAGCGTAAAAAGTTCCGTCGGGTCAGTCCATTAGTCTTACGACTCATCGTTTAATCTCTTCCTACTCAAAAGAAGTTATGTTTTTTACACGGGAATCATCAAGCATATGGATAGTCAGCAGTAGCGATGCCCTCGTGTAAAGTTAATGGTTTAATTTACCAAAAGCCACTATTAGCTGCAAATTTAGCTATTAGCGACTGGTGAGATTTTCCAAGGCAAATTCGACAGCACTCAAATAACTTGGGTCAGTCAAGAGCTGCGATGACAGCCTATTAGCATTGACCCCAGCCTCAACTAATTCTTGGGCATTAATCGTTCCCATTTGATGGGCTGAAACGAGAGTCACGTAGCTAGGAATGCCTTGTTGCTGGAAATAACCTCGATAAGCCAGAGAAACGAGATTGGAAGGTGTAATTCGGTTGGTGTAGTCTGAGATGTGGGCTAAACTACCAAGAGTGCCGTTTTCGTTCCCAGCTAGAACCGCAGGCACAGTTGCACCAGACAAAATTAAGAAAGATAGGCTTCCTATAATTAGACGCTTCATGGTTAAACCTCGTTAGTGAGTTAGGGTAATTAGGTTGTCAGAATTGGTGCTATTAATTCAGTTGGTCTCGAAAGTCATTACGTACCTAATCATTGCAACGAAAGAGAGGTAGGAGCTTGCCTATTAACTATTCCTTACTAACCAACTCTAGTTTCAGTAGATTTCTGAAGAGGTTTTGAGGATTTTAGTGATCAGCTATCAGCAATAAAAAAATGCCAATAGCTGATAGTCAATAAGCTAAAATGATTAGACAGCTGGATAGCCAATAGCGGTGGTTACGTTCCCGTCTCTGAGGCTAGAGTTCCTATTTTAATGACCGCCATGACCGCCATGACCGCCATGACCACCATGATCTTCACCATCTCCATGACCTTGGTGATTCTGGTAATCTTGATAGTTTTCTCCTTGATAGTTGGACAGAGACTGTGCTAAGACAGCGGGTGTCAATACCATCCCAAAACCTACAAGCAATGCCGTTAGAATGAGTTGTTTTAGAGAGGTATTTTTGGTACTTCTCATGTTCTCCTCCCTTGAAGATTTGTGGTTCAATTGGTTAGAAGTCATCATCGTTTGTTTGATAAGTTAAAGCAGTTTGTGTTGAGTCGAATATTGATGGGGTTAAATGCATCTCTTAACTCCTTCATCGCCTCTAAGTTTAGAGTAGATTCTCCAGCTAACTGGAGAGTCAATAGGGTAGCGAAAATTTTTTTGAGGGGTGAGTAGACTTATTTTTAAAGCAACCTTACATAGAACATTGCAATTAAAAATACAAGCAGCAAATCCTAAATATTTATTTTTTTAATAAATAAATAATAAAAAACGGCTGGCGAAGAACCTCGACAAGTTGCAACACCAGCCATTTATAATGACTAAAAACCCTTTAGCAAGAATAGCCGATTAATCCCCAAATACTCAGCCTAAGTACAACAGTTTAAAATGTAGGATATAAATATTGCTCTAATCCCGTTCGATAATCGGACAAATTGTTGCTTCAGGATGTTCAGGAATGGCTGACCAACCTGACAGTAGTCCCTTTAGCTCCTGTTTGAGAATTTCCAGTTGTTGAATTTGCTGCTCGACCGCTGTTAGCTTATCTTCTAGCTTTAC
>DNXU01000204.1:31383-41989 GCA_003505715.1 Cyanobacteria bacterium UBA8803
CTTTGTGCGCGTTTGATAAAGCTTAATCGAGTAAATACATCCGAGTTGAATAAGCGGTAGCCACCTTCGGTTCTACCAAACGTCTTGAGCAAACCCAACTCGTCATAGTAGCGAATGGTTTTGATGGGAATACCGCTTTCTTTAGCAATTACACCGATGAGTCTTGGCTGATCTTGAACTAACATGACTTAACTCCTTAATGAGATGCGATCTGAAGAACACTTCTCGCTTGCGCTATGCCGCGTTGGGCGCAAGCATTGCTAATTGCCTCACCTTATCCTAAACTCTCTAGATAACTGGAGAGTCAAGAGGATAACTCAAAAGCGATCGCCCTCCCGTTTTTGGAAACACTTGAACTGTGTACTTCAATTACTCCACGATTCATCTTCATGCCACACATAAATTCATACTCACCCGGCTGTTCTGGTATGAATTCCACCGTTGTTGTTTGGTCAGGTGTGAGGTCAACAGCAACGGCAAAGTCTGGAATTAGTAACTTGTCATAGCACTTACTGAGATTTTTGCGTTGGAAGTGCAAGCGAAGGGGTTGTCCCGCTTCGACAATCACACGCTTCGGTTGATAGCCCTTTTCAACCACGACTGTCGCCTCCTGTATTCGCTCTGGTGTCATCGTTGCTTCGGCACTAGAGGTTGGAACAGTTGAATGGTCAGTGTAATGAGTAGGTTGCGGTATTGTTGCTGAAGGGGCTACTGCTGTCGAATCCGCAGACTGCACCTCAACGACTCCCCGGAACATATTCATGCCGCAAGTGAATTCATATCTACCAGGTTTGTTAGGCGTAAACTCGATCGCAGTCGTTCGATTGAGGGGAAGTTCTTGAGCAATGTGGAAGTCAGGAAATCGCACTTCCTCAAGACAACTGCTGGCATCTTGGCGATCAAAATTTAGCCGTACAGGTTGCCCTGCTTGTACTACGATTTGGCTCGGTTCATAACCGCCATCCACTGTAACATTTACTTCTTGAATTCCTCCCTCTGTCGTTGCTTGGCGAGACTTAGGTTTACTGAGTAGGAACCACCACAGTTCTAAACCAATCAGTCCCAATCCACCGAGCGTGACGGCAATTTTATTTCCTAACGGTTGTTCAATGCGGCGAAACTGTACTGTTTGCTCTGTGTCAAACGATTCCCTCTCATTCATATCATGAGGCATTTGTGCAACGGCAATGCCTGAAGCAATTCCTAGCCCAAGTCCTAAACTGGCGATACTACCGATGATTGGTATTTTATTGACCATTGGAAAACCTCCTATGTAAATGCAACGATGTTGTTAGCTACGCTAATGCTCCTGATTGGTCTTTGGACTATTGGTAGCTAAGCCACTGAATATCCGGCGTCAGTAATAGCTTGCTTCACAACCGCCTCAGATACTTCTGTCTCAATGCTGACTAACTTGGTTTTTGGATCGGCAGTAACGTTAGCTGTCGGATCAACTGCCTTGATTGCCTTAGTAATAGTGTCTGTGCAGGCAGAACATGCCATGTCGGGAACTTTGAGTTGCACTGTCATGATTCCAATCCTTTTACTGTGAACTCCCTTTATTTTGAAATCTCCAGTATGCTGGAGAGTCAAGACCCTTAAGCAGAATTTTTTCTTGCTGGTCAAAAAGCTGAGCTAGCGCCTTGGAGGAAAAGGCAGATACTAGCACCCCTCCCGAATTTTAAGTTTTTAGTAAGATTACCCCCACTGCCAAATTTAATTTAATTCACAACTATTGACGAGAATGTATACATCTCACCTCTATGAAACAGATTTTTACGGCTGGACTCAAGAGCAGGTGACGCTGCTCAGAGCTAGGCAGTGGGATCGATTAGACACGCTCAACCTGATTGAGGAGATTGAATCGTTGGGCCGGAAAGAGCGACAAGAACTGAGAAATCGACTAGGAGTGTTGTTAGGGCACCTCCTGAAGTGGCAATTTCAACCTAACAAACGCAGCAATAGCTGGTTGGGTACAATTCGAGAGCAACGTGTTCAAATCAAGCTGCTGTTGCAGGATAGTCCTAGTTTGAAGCCCTATCTCGATGAGGTTTTCCTTGATGCTTACGAACTCGGCTTAGCTTTAGCGATGCAACAGACTCAGCTGGGCGAACAGGTTTTTCCAGAAGAATGTCCCTACACTCCAGAGCAAGTGATGAACCCAGAATTCCTGCCAGAATTGCATCAGGCTGATGGTTAAAGGGCGCGATCGCTCAAGTGATAAGCTTGTTGTGCATTAATGGCCACATAAGCCACTGGATTCTTGGTTTTGCTTACCTTACCCATTTTGCCCAAAGCTGGCACACAGCAATAAAATTGCTTGAGTATCTGGTGACAGCACATGGTAATCCATAATTTTCTAGTTGTGGGTTAGATGACAGTTCGGATTTATTCTCTAGCATCGCTGATATCGCGCCCCATCTAGTATTGTGTTGTTTGAACTCACACTCTGATTTGGTTTGCCGTTATCCAGTTTTTGAGCAAGTCTTCAATTTCTGGAGCAATCACCGTAAATTGCAGCCAAACATTATTGGTTTCAGTTTTTAATGATTCACTAACTCTGGCATAAAAATCTCCTCTGGTTTTTTCCGAATTTGACGGATTGAAGAAATAAATTTGAATACTGGTCAAAGGTTCTAGGGGAATTTCAGAACGAAGAGCGGCTCCATTTAGGGATAACTGAAAAATCCTTCCTTGAAAACGCTGTTCACCAATATCCTTGCCGCTAATCACCGTAAATTCAATGAGTATTTCTTCCTTGAGGGAAACAATGAGTTCATCGGCTTCCGGTAAATATAAATTGTATTTTCCACCCATTCCTCCCACTTCATAAATGGGAATGGGTTGATGAAAGCCTTTCGGTTGTACTAATTTTTCATGAATAATTTTAACGTGTTCAGTCCCGGCCTCTTTCCAAGTCTCCTCAGAGATGAGAATTTGGTCGCCTACCGTATAGGATTCTATTCGAGATGCCAGGTTAATCGGACTGCCAATCACTGTCCACTTTGCCCGTTTTTGGGAGCCAATATTGCCAACGACGACTTCCCCCGTATTAATCCCGATGCCCATCTTAATTTTGGGTAAGCCTGACTGTTTTAATTGGTCATTAACGGTAGACATAGCTAATTGCATAGCAACGGCACAAGCTACAGCCCGTTCAGCGTCATCTTGCTGTTGAGTTGGAGCACCAAAAAATACTAGAATCGCATCCCCAATAAAATCATTAATCGTTCCTTTGTATTGGGTAATGATATCTGTCATTACGGTGAAGTAGATGTTTAATAGGGATGCCACTTGTTCAGGAGGCAAGCGTTCTGATATATTAGAAAAGCCGCGCAAATCTGACATAAGAATTGTCACATTCTGCCGTTGCATTTCTAAGCTTAAGGTATCCGGAGTTTCTAAGAGATTGGCGACAACTTCATCGGTTAAATAGCGGCTAAAAAAAGAACGGATATCGGCGGCTTGGTAGGCGAGATAACTGGTAATTGCAATGACAGAACCCACCAAGGCTATGGCAGGGGGAACGAGGGGAATCCACCACCCTTGTAGAAAAGTGAGAGAGCAAATTCCTAGCAAACTCCCGCCCGCCAATAAGGTGAAACTAATCGATGGAAACGAAAACTTAGCAACCCCCCCAGCATAACGCCATCGCCAACGAATGGTGGCACCGATGAATGACCAGAGGACTATCCATAACCATTCGATGGGTTCAGTCCAGGTTTTAATTAAAGGACGTTCTCCGAAAGCAGCGCTGATAATTTGACTGGCAATTTGGGCATGAATGAAAATGCCATAAGTGGTTTGGGGATTGCCAATCAGGATGCTACTATAAGGTGTGAGAAATTCATCTTTTTTACTAGGAGCAGTATAGCCAATTAATACGATGCGATCGCGCATTAAATCGGCAGGGACTTGGTTGGCTAAAACGGCGGATAATGATATAGTTTTGAAAGGAGAGTGACGATAATTTATCATCATCTGATACCCTCCAGCATCGGTGCGGATATAGCCGCCATCATGAGCTTCCCAAGGGATAAACACCGCTTGACCTAATTGCAAATGTTCGGGATTTTGGGGGGACCCTTCGGGAAGGATTCCTGCTGGTTCTAAATAGAGTTGGGCGAGTCCTAAGCCTAAACTCGGCAGGGTATCTCCGGTTTCTGAAGTGATGGAAATAAAGCCACGTCTAAGTTTGCCATCGGCATCTAAAATAACATCAGCCCCGGCAATTTGTCCCAGTTCTTCTAAGATGGGTGAAGCGGTAACGGAGGAGTTAGAATCATTGGCGATAACTTTTTTAATCCCCAGTAAATTGGGTGTAGTTTGAAAGACTTGGCTTAACTGTTCTTGTCCAGTTCCTTCTGGCTGATCTCGAACTATATCTAAACCAATTGCCCTTGGTTGCTGCTGTTTAATTTTAGTAAGGAGTTGGGCTAATTCAGCATCACTGAGGGTGGCTTTTCCGAGTTGTTTAATATCGGTTTCGGTAATCCCAATAATCACAAGGCGGGAATCGAGGGATTCAGGAGGACATAAGCGGATTAATTGGTCAAAAGCGGCTAACTCAAATAATTGCAAGAATCCTAGCCAGCGTAGCAGCAGCACGAATCCGGTAACAGTGGGGACTGTTACCCATACTCCTCGCCATGTCCAAAAGAATTTCTTGAGTTTTGGCAACATTTAATGTTGTGATTAGGTTGTGGGAGTTGAGAATTTTGTAGTGAACGAGACAGAAAAAATTAGGGTTGAGTGGTATTCTACTGCTCGAACTCACAGCAATTGAGTAATGGTTGTTCAGCTAATTCTGCTAATTTTGTTGAATCTAACAACTCTTTCCACTGATTCTCTAAGGCGGGATTGTTCGGCTGAAGTTGGCGTAAATCGGCTAGACTGTTGAGGGCGTCGTACCAAAATCCACCGTTGTCATCTCCTTGGGCATAGAGTGCGGGTAGTGTATCAGGTTTGGCATTGGAAATTTGTTGTTTAAAGGTGGCATTGGGGGTGATACGTTGAAACCAGATTCTTTCTGTGATGCCGTTATTGCTACTATTAGCTGAATCGCAAATTAGACTAACTGACCACCAATAGAATTTATTAGGTTCTAAAGGTTTGATGTTAGTATCGGCTAAGTTGAGGCTAACAATACCAGCTTGGTTGGGTAAAGAGAATCGGGTTCTGATTACTGATTTATTGTTGCCATCTCGGAGAACTAATTCACCAATTGTGGCTTTAGATTTGGGAAGGTAAACTAGTAAGGTGGGATATTCAGATAGGTGAAAACCGTAATAGATTTGACCGTTTTGCTCCTCAATTGTTTCGGGTACGGAAAGATAATCTGGGATTAGAGGGATAATCTCTTTAATTTTCTGGTTGGAGTCAACACAAATCGGTTCGCCGCGAGAACCACCAAGAACAGTTCGTGTCGGGGCTGGGCGTCTGGGGTATCTATAGGGAACAGATAAAGCCGGATTTCCTATGCCTTCTAGAGATAAAGTAACAGCGAAAGTTAGAGCAACAGAGAAGAACGATTTTAGCTTGACCATTCCCTACTTTTCCTTAATTTCGCGTGAATTTTCCGTTTATCGTAGCACATTGATTACTAATTTAGAGGAGAAAGTGGTAGAGTGCCACTCCTCTCAGATAAGTTAATTTTTCTTCACTTAAATAACTAGACTACTGGACGTTTGTTTAAAAATAATTACAAAAGAAGGGTTTTTCCTTGCCAGGGAAGATAATCAATTATCTATAATTTTGCACATTGAGATAAAAAGTGTAGCGATTCGTCCACGGGGAACTTCAGTTTAGGAATTTAAAAGAGAAATTCGGGGAATCCCCCTCTCCGTTCCTGCCAACTTCCTTAAAAAATGGTCATGCTTGCAGAACACTCGCGAAAGGTTCATCGCTGTCTTGCAATTTTGATGGGTGTGGTATTTGCTACGGCTACCAGCAGCCCCATTAGCGCTCAACCCAGTACTACTAAAGTGCCTCACTCACCAGCAACAGAGGCTCCCTCCGCAGCAGGAACGGGGCAACCCGTACAAGCTCCAGGTGGACAAGTCGCCGTGTTTCTAGGACATGAGCAGTGGGTTGAAAGTGCAGTATTTAGTCCTGATGGGAGGCAAATCCTTACTGTCAGTGCAGGTACCGTCCGCATGTGGGATGTCAACGGCAATCTCTTGATGACGTTGAGGCATGACCGTTGGGGCAGTAGTGGAGTATTTATATTTAGCCCCGATGGAAAGCAAATCCTCACTTCCAGTGTGGATAAAACTGCCCGTCTGTGGGATACCGAAGGTAATCTTCTAGCAGAGTTCCAGGGACATGAGAATTGGATCGACAGTGCAGTATTTAGCCCCGACGCTAGCCAAATCCTCACTGTCAGTATGGATAGAACTGCCCGCTTGTGGGATACCAAGGGTAATCTCCTAGCTGTGTTGCGCGGGCATGAGGATTATGTCCGCAGTGCAGTATTTAGCCCCGATGGAAAGCAAATCCTCACTGCTAGTTGGGATAAAACCGCCCGCCTGTGGGATACCAAGGGCAACCTGTTAACAGAGTTCCGGGGGCATGAGAATGGGGTCAACAGCGCAGTATTTAGCCCCGATGGAAGGCAAATCCTTACCACTAGTCATGATAAAACCGCCCAGTTGTGGGATACCAAGGGCAACCTGTTAACAGAGTTCCGTGGGCATGAGAATGGGGTCAACAGTGCAGTATTTAGCCCCGATGATAGCCAAATCCTCACTGCCAGTGCGGATGGAACCGCTCGCTTGTGGGATACCAAGGGCAATCTTCTGGCTGCGTTCCGGGGGCGTTATACAGGAGTCAAGAGTGCAGTATTTAGCCCCGATGGTCGCCGAATTCTCGCTATCAGTATGGATGGAAGTACCCGTCTGTGGGATAACAAGGGCAATCTCCTGGCGGAGTTATCAGGGCACGAGAGGTCGGTCAACAGTGCAGTATTTAGCCCCGATGGGAGGCAAATCCTCACTGCTAGTGACGATGGAACCGCCCGCCTGTGGGACGTATTAGCTGTGATCACCACCCAAACCGAGCAAATGGCTGCTCAGCAAGCCTTTGAGCAGGGAGTGTCTAAGCATAACGCACAACAGGCCGTATTTAGAGAAGATCAAGATAGGGTCAACAGTGCAGTATTTAGCCCCGATGGGAGGCAAATCCTCACTGCTAGTCAGAATAAAACTGCTCGTCTGCGGGATACTAAAGGTAATGTTCTGGCTGTGTTCCGGCATGAGGAATGGGTCAACAGCGCAGTATTTAGCCCCGACGGTAGCCAAATCCTCACTGCTAGTAAAGATCAAACCGCCCGTCTATGGGGTACTAAAGGCAATGTTCTGGCTGTGTTCCGGCATGAGGAATGGGTCAACAGCGCAGTATTTAGCCCCAATGGGAGTCAAATCCTGACTAGTAGCAATGGAACTGCCCGTCTGTGGGATACTAAAGGCTATCTCTTAAGAGAGTTCCGAGCAGATGGGCTGGTCACCAGTGCAGTATTTAGCCCTGATGGTTACCAAATCCTCACTGCAAGTTATGATAAAACTGTTCGCCTATGGGATATTCAAGGCAATCTCTTAATAGAGTTTCGAGAACATGGCACATTGGGGAGTACCAGTGCCAAATTTAGCCCCGATGGCAGCAAAATCCTCACTGCTAGTGAAGATAAAATAGCCCGCCTGTGGGATACCAAGGGCAATCTCCTGGCAGAGTTCCAAGGGCATGAGGGACAGGTTAACAGTGCAGAATTTAGCCCAGATGGTAGTCAAATCCTCACTGCTAGTGAAGATAAAACCGCCCGTCTGTGGGATACAAAAGGTAATCTTCTGGCGGTATTCCGGGGACATGAGGGTTGGGTCATAACTGGAGTGTTTAGCCCAGACGGGAAGCAAATCCTCACTGCTAGTAATGATGGAACAGCCCGCTTATGGAATCTGTCAGTAGCGATCGCAGCCCAAGCTGAGCAAGTAGCTATCCAGCAAGCCTTTCAGCAGCGTGTATCTGAGAATAACAATCAACTGTCTATTTTCCAGAGATATCGCTATCCGGTCTCAAGTGCAGTATTTAGTCCCGATGGCAGCCAAATCCTTACTGTCAGTTGGGACACAATCTCCTTATGGGATACCAAGGGCAATCTCCTGGCAGAGTTCCGGGGGCATAAGGGACAGGTTAACAGTGCAGAATTTAGCCCAGATGGTAGTCAAATCCTCACTGCTAGTGAAGATAAAATAGCCCGCTTGTGGGATACCAAGGGCAATCTTCTGGCAGAGTTCCAGGGGCATGAGGGACAGGTTAACAGTGCAGAATTTAGCCCAGATGGTAGTCAAATCCTCACTGCTAGTGAAGATAAAACCGCCCGTCTGTGGGATACAAAAGGTAATCTTCTGGCGGTATTCCAAGGGCATCAGGAGCGGGTCAGCAATGCCATATTTAAACCTGATGGCAGTCAAATCCTCACCTTTAGCGATACAGTCCGTCGATGGGACACCTCCGGTAATCTTTTGGCAGAGTTACAGGAGGATAAGGGATTATGGAGCGATGTAGTATTTAGCCCCGATGGGAAGCAAATCCTTTTTATCAGTCTATACACCGCTTACTTGTACGATGGTAACCCAGGCAATCTCCTAGCCACTTTCACAGAGCCTGATCGGGATACGTTCCTCGGAGCGGTATTCAGCCCTGACGGCAGCCAAATCCTCACTGTTCACCGTAGCAGCGTCCTCCTCTGGGATATAAAGGGCAAACTTCTCGCTGTATTTCAGGGGCATACACTAGGGCTTACAAGTGGGGTCACGAGTGCCGTATTCAGTCCTGACGGAAGCCAAATTCTCACTGCTAGTAATGATGGAACTGTGCGATTGGGGAATGTATCAGCCGCGATTCAAGCTTACGCCCCTGAAGGAGCCTTTAAAGAAGGAAGTCAACTCAATCAGCAAGGAACCGTAGAATCGAGGCAACTAGCGATTCAAAAACTAGAAGAGGCTCTCACACTTTATCGTGCTGATAAAAACCACGCCCAAGCTGCCCAAGCACTATTAGAAATCGGCAACATTTACGCCAATTTAGGACAATTCCAAACCGCTCTAGACTCCTACAACCAAGCGTTACCCTTATCGCAACAAGCAGGTGCCAAAGCCGAAGAAGCCTCCATCCTCAACAGTCTGGGCGAACTCTACAACAATTTAGCTGACCCACAAACCGCCCTCAATTACCATAACCAAGCATTACCACTGTTGTATCAATTAAATGACCAAGGAGCAGTAGCCACCACCCTCAACAACATTGGCAGTATTAACGCCTCTCTAGGAAAACAGCAAAACGCCCTAGACTCCTACAACCAAGCCCTAACCATCTCCCGAACCGGAGGAGACAAAGCCGCAGAAACATCTGCCCTAATCGGCATTGGCGGCATTTACACCACTTCAAAAGACTGGTCAAACGCCCTGAATGCTTACAACCAAGCCCTCCAAATCTCCCGATTCCTCAACGACAAAGTAAAAGAAACCACAATCCTCAACCAAATCGGCAAGGTATACGCTGCATCCGGTCAAGAGTCTACCGCCCTAGACTACTACAACCAAGCCCTAACCTTATCCCAACAACTCGGATACAAAACCGAACAAGCCAACATCCTCTACAACCAAGCCACCTTAAACCGCCAGCAAAATAACCTCACTGCTGCCAAAACCGAAATCGAAACAGCTATCAATATTATTGAAGAACTTCGCACCCAAATCGCCAGCCAACAACTGCGGCAATCCTACTTCGCCCGCAACCAAGACTACTACCAGTTCTACATCGACCTATTGATGCAACTGCACCAGCAAAACCCTAATCAAGGATATGATGCCCAAGCCTTGCAGATTAGTGAACGCGCCCGTGCCCGTAGCCTCCTTGAACTCCTCACCGAAGCCAACGCAGACATCCGTGCTGGAGTTGACCCCCAACTCCTAGAACAAGAACGCAATCTTACTCAACAACTCAACGACTTAGAGTATCGCAAATATCAACTCCTGAGTACTCAACACAGCCAACAAGAACTTGAAGAGATTCAACAAAAAATAGATACAATTCTCACCCAACTCAAACAACTCGAAGCCAGAATCCGCATCGCTAGCCCCCGCTACGCTGAACTTAAGTACCCCGAACCCCTAACCCTACAACAGATTCAACAACAAGTACTTGATGACGATACCGTACTTCTAGAATACTCCCTTGGAGAAGAGCGCAGTTACCTGTGGGCAGTCACCAAAAATAACATCACCAGCTATCAACTTCCCCCCAGAAGTGAAATCGAAACAGCCGCCCAATCCTTTTTCCGTCTGACAACAGATAAAAATGCCACCCTTGATGAAATTCTTCCAGCTTCCACCCAACTGACTCAAGTGATTCTGCCCAATCTCGCTCAACTGTCACAAAAACGCCTACTCATTGTGCCAGATGGTCAACTTCATTACATTCCTTTTTCCGCCCTCTCGGTGAATCCTTCCGACTATCAACCCTTACTTACAAAGCACCAAGTTATTCATCTGCCCTCTGCCTCCACTGTTGCCATCAACCGCAACCAACTCACTCAACGTGCAATTGCCCC
>DNXU01000204.1:42323-48738 GCA_003505715.1 Cyanobacteria bacterium UBA8803
CCAGAACTATCAGGATTAGTTGTATCCTTAGTAGACCGACAAGGAAACCCACAGAATGGGTTCTTACGACTCAATGATATTTTCAATCTAAATCTTCCGGCAGAACTGGTGGTGTTAAGTGCTTGTCAAACGGGAAGTGGAAAAAATGTCAAAGGGGAAGGAATTGTGGGATTGACAAGAGGGTTTATGTATGCTGGCGCACCGAGAGTGATTGCTTCGTTATGGAATGTGAATGATGCTTCAACGGCACAACTGATGAAACTGTTTTATCAAAAGTATTTGCAAGAAAACCTTCCTCCGGCTGAAGCGTTACGACAGGCACAGTTAGCAATGTGGCAGAGTCATCAAGTTGATTGGCGTACTCCCTATTTTTGGGCAGCCTTTACCCTTCAAGGTGAGTGGCGTTAAAAAAGAATTACAAACTAATTCTTGCCTCTTGCCAGGAAAGATAATCAATTATCTATAATTTTGCACATTGAGATAAAAAGTGTGGTGATTCGTCCACGGGAAACTTTAGTTTAGGAATTCAAAAGATAAATTCGAGGAATCCCCTCTCCGTTCCTGCCAACTGACTTGAAAGTCGGGAGTCGGGAGTCGGGAGTCGGGAGTCGGGAAGTATCACTTTCATTCATGGCTGTGAAATTTTTTCATCAGGACTGCCTTAAAAAACGGTTATGCTTGCAGAACAATCGCGAAAGGTTCATCGCTATCTCACACTTTTGTTGGCTGTGGTATTTGCTACTGCTACCAGCACCAGTATTAGCGCCCAACCTAGGACTCCTACCGGCTCTCAGTCACCGGCAACAGAAGCTCCCTTCGCATCAGGGACAAGGCAACCTGTGCAGGCATTTGGCGGGCAACTGGCGGTGCTTCTGGGGCATGAGGATGATATTACCAGTGCAGTATTTAGCCCCGATGGTCGCCACATCCTCACCGCTAGTTTAGATAAAACAACCCGCTTATGGGATACCAAGGGCAATCTCCTAACCGTGTTGCGAGGGCATGAGGGCGGAGTCACAAGTGCGGTATTCAGCCACGATGGTCACCAATTCCTAACCACTAGCGGAGACAGGGAGGCTCGCCTGTGGGATAATAAAGGCAATCTCCTCGCCAAGTTTGGGGGGGATGAGTATTCCGTCGCTAGTGCAGTATTTAGCCCCGATGGTCGCCGCATCCTGACTGTCAGTGTGGACATGTATGGTACACCTATGATCGCCCACCTGTGGGATGCTAAAGGCAAGCTTCTTGCAAAGTTTGAGTGGGTCGGTGATGCAGTATTTAGCCCCGATGGTCGCCACATCCTGACTGTCAGTAATCTCTACAGTGATGATAAAACCTTTCACCTGTGGGATATCAAAGGCAATCTCCTCGCCAAGTTTGGGGGGGATAAGTATTTCGTCGCTAGTGCAGTATTTAGCCCCGATGGTCGCCACATCCTCACCGCTGGTAAGGACGCCCGCCTGTGGGATATCAAAGGCAATCTCCTCGTCGTGTTCGAGGAAGGTAATAAGTATTCCCTCAATAGTGGAGTATTTAGCCCTGATGGTCGCCACATCCTCACCATTGGTGCGGACACCCGCCTGTGGGATAGCAAAGCCAATCTCTTAACAGAGTTGCCAGAGATTAATGCCAGAAGTGCAGTATTCAGCCCTGATGGTCGCCAAATCCTCACTACTGGTAGGGACGCCCGGCTGTGGGATATCAAAGGCAATCTCTTGGCAGAGTTAGAGTTCCAAGGGAGTCGTTTCAGCAGTGCAGTATTTAGCCCCGATGGCAGGCAAATCCTCTCCTTCAGCGACGGAACCGCCCGCCTGTGGGACGTATCAGCCACGATCGCCTTCCAAGCCGAACAAATAGCTGCCCTGCAAACATTTCAGCAAGGCGTGTCTAAGAAGAACGTTCAACTGGCAGAGTTGCGAGGACATCAGGATTTCGTCATCAGTGCAGTATTTAGCCCCGATGGTCACCAAATCCTCACCGCCAGTGACGATAAAACCGCACGCCTGTGGGATAGCAAAGGCAATCTCTTAATTGTGTTGCGAGGGCATCAAGAGCGAATCACCAGAGCAGTATTTAGCCCCGATGGTCACCAAATCCTCACCGCCAGTGACGATAAAACCGCCCGCTTGTGGGATAGCAAAGGCAATCTCTTAGCTGTGTTGCGAGGGCATCAAGAGCGAGTCACCAGAGTAGTATTTAGTCCCGATGGTAGCCAAATCCTCACCGCTAGTAGTTTGGATGGAATCGCCCGCTTATGGGATAGCAAAGGCAATCTCCTAGCAGAGTTGCGAGGGCATCAGAGTGGGGTCAACAGTGCAGTATTTAGTCCTGATGGCAGCCAAATTCTCACCACTGGTAGGGACGCCCGCCTGTGGGATAGCAAGGGCAATCTCCTAGCCGTCTTGCAAGGGTATCACAATGCAGTATTTAGTCCCGATGGCAGCCAAATCCTCACTACTGGTAGGGACGCCCGCCTGTGGGATAGCAAAGGCAATCTCCTAGCCGTCTTGCAAGGGCATAAGCGGTCAGTCAACAGAGCAGTATTTAGTCCTGATGGTAACCAAATCCTCACCGCTAGTTTGGATGAAACTGCCCGCTTGTGGGATAGCAAAGGCAATCTTCTAGCCTTCTTGCAAGGGGATGAGGGTTTAGTCTACGGAGCAATATTTAGTCCAGATGGTAGCCAAATTCTCACCACCTATTTTGACAACTTCCGCCTATCGGATAACAAAGGCAATCTCCTGGCTGTCTTAGGAGAGGATGAAGAAGGGGTCTATAGTGCAGTATTTAGTCCCGATGGCAGCCAAATCCTCACCAGCAGTAAAGATAAGACTGCCCGTCTGTGGGATAACAAAGGCAATCTCCTAGCCGTGTTACGGGGGCATGAGGGTGGGGTCAAGGCAGTGTTTAATTCCGATGGCAGCCAAATTCTAACCGCCAGTAGCGATAAAACCGCCCGCTTGTGGGACGTATCAGCCGCGATCGCTAGTCAATCTGAGCAAATGGCTGCCCTGCGAGCATCTCAGCAAGATCTGTCTAATGATAAGACTCAACTGGCAGAGTTGCGAGGACATGAGGGCAAGATCAACAGTGCAGTATTTAGTCCTGATGGTCGCCAAATTCTCACTGCTAGTAATGATAAAACCGCTCGCCTGTGGGATAGCAAAGGCAATCTCCTAGCAAAGTTGGGAGGGTATGAGGGGGGGTTCACCAGTGCAGGATTTAGCCCGGATGGCAGCCAAATTCTCACCGCCAGTGATGATGGGACTGTCCGCCTATGGGATAGCAAAGGCAATTTCCTAGCCGTGTTGCAAGGGCATGAGGGTGGGTTTACCAGCGCAGTATTTAGCCCGGATGGCAGCCAAATTCTCACTGCCAGTTACGATAACACTGCCCGCTTGTGGGATAACAAAGGTAATCTCCTAGCAGAGTTGAGAGGGCATGAGGCTAGCCTCACTAGAGCAGTATTTAGCCCGGATGGTCGCCAAATCCTCACCGCCAGTCAGGATTACACCGCCCGCCTGTGGGATACCAAAGGCAATCTCTTGACCGTACTTCGGGGGCAGGATGAAGATTTTTTCAGAAGTGTAGAATTTAGCCCGGATGGCAAGCAAATCCTCACCGCCTGCAATGATAAAACCGTCCGCCTGTGGGATACCAAAGGCAATCTCTTGACCGTGTTCCGGGGGCATGAAGATTGGATCGGCAGCGCCGTATTTAGCCCGGATGGCAACCAAATTCTCACTGCAAGTGCTGATAAAACTGCCCGTCTGTGGGATACCAAAGGCAATCTGCTAAGCATGTTCCAGGGACATGAGGGGTGGGTCATAAGTGCCGTATTTAGCCCCGATGGACGCCAAATCCTCACTGCTGGTATTGATGATAAAGTTGTCCGCCTGTGGGATACTAAAGGCAATCTCTTGACCGTGTTCCGGCATGAGGGTAGGGTCAGAAGTGCGCTATTTAGTCCCGATGGACGCCAAATCCTCACTGCTGGTCATGAGCAAACCGCCCGCCTGTGGGATACATCGGGCAATGTCCTAAAAGAGTTCCGGGGGCATGAGGCTCGTGGTGTCTACCTAGCCGAATTTAGCCCTGATGGAAACCAAATCCTGACTGCGGATGGAGCCGCCCGCCTATGGGATAGAAAGGGCAATCTTCTGACCGTATTGGGGCAGGAGCGTATCGATAATGCAGGATTAAGTGAGGTTATCGAGAATGCAGAATTCAGCCCCGATGGCAACCAAATCCTTACGGTCAGTTCTGATAGAACTGCCCGACTGTGGGACGTGTCAGCTGCGATCGCCGCCCGAAACGAGCAAGTGGCTGCCCTACAAACTTTTCAGCAAGGGGTTTCTCACCGTAACGCACAAGTAGCCATATTCCAGGGGCATGAGGGACAGGTTTGCAGCGCCGTATTTAGCCCCGATGGCAAGCAAATTCTTACCGCCACTTTGGTTGGTGGAACTGTCCGTCTCTGGGATACCTCCGGTAAGCTCCTAAGCACATTCCAAGCGCATGAGGAGGGAATCTCCAATGCAGTATTCAGCCCTGATAGCAACCAAATTCTCACCGCCAATTATGAAGATGGAACCGCTCGTCTCTGGGATACCTCCGGTAACCTCTTAGTCGTATTCCAAGGACATGAGCGTGAGAATTCTATCTACAGTGCTGTATTTAGCCCCGATGGTCGGCAAATCCTTACTGCTAGTAGTGATAAAACTGCCCGCCTCTGGGATATCAAAGGCAATCCACTAAAAGTGTTCCGAGGGCATGAAGACTTGGTTAGAAGTGCGGTATTTAGTCCCGATGGACGCCAAATCCTTACTGCTAGTCAAGATAAAACTGCTCGCTTGTGGGATACAAAAGGCAATCTAATAACCATTTTTCAGGGGCATGAAGATTGGGTTAAAAGTGCGGTATTTAGTCCCGATGGACGCCAAATCCTCACCGCCAGTTCTGATAGAACCGCCCGCTTGTGGGATACTTCTGGCAATCTCCTAAGCGTGTTCCGAGGGCATGAGGGGGGAGCTCACGATGCAGTATTTAGCCCCGATGGACGCCAAATCCTCACCGCCAGTTCTGATAGAACCGCCCGCCTGTGGGATACTTCTGGCAATCTCCTAGCCGTGTTCCGGGGGCATGAGGCGATGGTTGAAAGAGCAGTATTTAGCCCCGATGGACGCCAAATCCTCACTGCTAGTAGTGATAAAACCGCCCGCCTCTGGGACGTATCAGCAGCAATTGCAGCCCAAGCTGAGCAAATAGCTGCCCTACAAAACTTTCAGGCAGGCGTGTCTGAGAATAACGCTCAACAAGCAGTAGCAGCATTTAAAGAAGGAATCCAACTCAATCAGCAAGGCAGCATCGAATCAAGAAAACTCGCGATTCAAAAGTTGGAAGAGGCTCTTGCACTCTATCGTGCAGATAAAAACCACGCCAAAGCAGCACTCACTCTATTATCAATCGGAGACATTTATGCTAATTTAGGTCAATTTCAAACCGCCCTCGACTCCTACAATCAAGCCTTGCCTTTATCCCAGCAAGCGGGTGCCAAAGCCCAAGAAGCTGCCATCCTCAACAGTCTAGGTCAACTCTACAACGATTTAGCCGATCCGAAAAGCGCCTTAGATTATTACAACCGAGCTTTACCCCTGTTCTATCAATTAAACGACAAGGGAGCGGTAGCCACTACCCTCAACAACATTGGCAGTATTAATGCCACTCTCGGAAAACAGCAAAATGCCTTAGATTCCTATAACCAAGCCCTAACCATCTCCCGAACCGGAGGAGACAAAGCCGCAGAAGCATCTAGTTTAATGGGCATTGGCAGTATCTACACCACATCAAAAGACTGGTCAACCGCCCTCAATATCTATAACCAAGCCTTAATTATCTCCCGATTCCTCAACGACAAAGTAAAAGAAACCGCAATCCTCAACCAAATCGGCAAGGTACACGCTGCATCCGGTCAAGAATCTACAGCCCTAGACTACTACAACCAAGCCTTATCCTTATCCCAGCAACTAGGTTACAAAACCGAACAAGCCAACATCCTCTACAACCAAGCCACCTTAAACCGCCGACAAAATAACCTCACCGCTGCCAAAACCGAAATCGAAACAGCTATCAATATTATTGAAGAACTTCGCACCCAAATCGCCAGCCAACAACTGCGACAATCCTACTTCGCCCGTAACCAAGACTATTACCAGTTCTACATCGACTTGTTGATGCAACTGCACCAGCAAAACCCCACTCAAGGATATGATGCTCAAGCCTTGCAGATTAGCGAACGTGCTCGTGCCCGTAGTCTCATCGAACTCCTCACCGAAGCCAACGCAGACATCCGTGCTGGAGTTGACCCCCAACTCCTAGAACAAGAACGCAATCTTACTCAACAACTCAACGACTT
>DNXU01000374.1:0-777 GCA_003505715.1 Cyanobacteria bacterium UBA8803
CTCTTCTTGGCGTTCTTTGCGTTAAAAGATCTTATGAAACAATTTGTTTCCCGAATTATCCTGACCAGCTACCTTTTAGGAGTTGGCAGTTACTCACCTTTGCTACGACTAACTCCAGCCACAGCTCAAACTAAAGCCTCTGATGAACTCTATTACATCTTCTTTGATAAAAAAATTCCTCTAACCATTCGGGACGATGCGATCGCAGTTGCCTTCAAACCCGTTCCCAGAGCGCGAGGCGAGGTGGCTTCTGAGACACCTCTCTATTTACAATTACAGCAAGACTTGCAACAAAGTGCTGGCACTACTCGCGGCGCACCTGGGACTGGCGTGTTGAAGGTAGAAGTTAGCCCTCTCGGCCAAGAATACGCCCTGGTGAGCATACCTACTCAAATGGGTAGTTCCTCCAGAGAAGTGCAACAGCGCATCCAGCAGCAAAGTTATGTAGAGACAACCTTGCCCGTCCTCAACCGTGCTGATGAGACATCGGCACCAGCTCCTCAGGACAGAGCGATCGTCCTGCACAATGAGATTGTGGTCAGTTTTGAACCTGGACTACCCGATCGCCAACAACAAGCTATTCTCTCTGCCCTTAACTTAGAAATTATCCGCCCCCTGCGTTTTACCCAAAATCGCTATCTCGTGCGCTCAACTACTGCCACTGGTCCAGCAGTTCTCGGTATTTCTAATCAGCTCAACACAGTCGCAGGGGTGCGATCGGCCACGCCTAATTTTATTCAGACTCTTAATAGTGAAAGTTTTGCTTCTACAGATCGC
>DNXU01000374.1:833-2405 GCA_003505715.1 Cyanobacteria bacterium UBA8803
TTCATGGTCATCAGAGAAAATTCCTGAGTCTTCTGTACCGAGTACAAATTACTCCCCCAGCTCCCCCAGCTCCCCAAATTTCTCTATCGAGAATAAATCCGCCCTGGGGGAATTAGGGGGTTTTTTTTCCATTCCTATGAAGTTAGTCCAGGGTGATGAGATAGGCGGGGCAGTACCTGTATTACCTTTGCAATGGTATCTGCAAAGCAGTCCTTTGAAAGGATGTTTGAATAAGCACCCCGCTACTGCTGAGCCGTTAATTAATTCTCTGATCACCTGCTTTAACCAACCAAGCCTGCAAGCTCCCAGCTATTCCCTACCTCGCACCGATATTCGTGCTGTAGATGCCTGGAAGCATGGCAATCAAGGTCGTGGCGTTGTTATTGCTATCATCGACAGCCTAATTCAGTGGAATCATCCTGATTTAGTAAAGACTATCTATAAAGTTGGTGATGTTCCTGATAAATTACCAGGTGAAGTGAGCGGCTGGGATTTTGTCGAAGACGACCCCGATACAAGCCTTAGCCGGAAGGAACTTAATATACTTAGCAGCAAGTTTCGAGATGCTTTTCTCCTCTCCAGCACCCAATTGCGTCAGAAGTATCCGGAAACCTTCGAGGAGGTTAGCCAAAACAATCCTGATGCTTCTGCCGAGGAGGTTGCCGATCTAGTTCGCAATATCCTGGCTAATATTCAGGTCGCCCGTGAGTTTCACGGTACGATGGTTACAGGAGTCGCTGCTGCTCGTCCTCAAGATGAGAGAGGTCTGGTAGGTGTAGCGCCTCAAGCTCAGATATTGCCGATCCGAGTGTTGGGATTGAATGGCAGTTTTTCTATTGATGGCTATTTGGAAGCGATCGCCTATGCTGCTGCCAGAAAGGCAGATGTCATCAATATCAGTTTAGGATCGAGCCTTCCTGCGGAAGGGGAAGTGGAACAGATTCAAGAAGTCTTAGCTGCCTATCCTAAATTAGCGATTGTTGCCTCGGCGGGGAATGACGATATAGATAGTCTGAACTTCCCAGCTGCTATTCCCGGTGTAGTTGCCGTGGGAGCCACTAATATCAATGGCAATCGGGCATTTTACAGTAACTACGGGTTAGATCCATTGTTAGGGCAAGGATTAACCGTCGTCGCTCCCGGTGGCGACAATTCTGCACCCCAACCCTTTGGCCGAATTCTTACTACAGGCGGCACCTGGTTGCCAGAGTTTTGGCAAGGCATTTCTACACCAGGAGCATGGGGGCCAAACCTGGATCTGAGAGGAAAATATCGCTGGACGCAAGGCACATCCTTGTCTTCGCCAGCAGTTGCAGGAGCGATCGCGCTGATGAAAAGTGCCGATCCCCAGCGCCGCCTCACCCGTGATCGGTTGATTGAAATTCTTAAAAAAACCGCTAGTTATGAGGGACTGAGCCTCACCTCCGACGATGTGGCACTTTACAATTCCCAGTTAGCTGCCAAAGAGTTAAGGAGTCTGATGTCCGATCGGCAATATTTCTTCGGCAGTGGACTGGTAAATGCTGATGCGGCAGTGAGGGAAGTACTTAAGGGAGGGATGAGGGATGAGGG
>DNXU01000374.1:2487-3047 GCA_003505715.1 Cyanobacteria bacterium UBA8803
AGGGATGAGGGATGAGGGAGAATAATGAAGAAATGTTGCTCGCTCTTAGCTTGAGAGATTTTGCTAGATGTTGATTAGTCAACTGTTTAATATTGCCAATATCTTTGTTTTGCCCTTTTGGGTGCTGATGATTCTGCTACCCAATTGGGGTGTCACGCGACGGGTGATGGAGTCTTATTTACCTTTTGTGGCTTTGGCTCTTTTGTACCTGTATTTGTTCGTGAATAGCATTACACCAGAATCTGCCGCTGCCTTGTCTAATCCTCAGCTAGCCGATATTGCCCAATTTTTTGGTAATGAAAATATCGCGGCAACGGGATGGATTCACTTTTTAGTGATGGACTTGTTTGTTGGACGCTGGATTTACTGGGAAGGCCAGCGTACTGGTGTTTGGACAGTTCACTCCCTAGCTTTGTGTTTATTTGCTGGGCCAATGGGATTACTATCTCACATTTTGACCAGTTGGATTACTCAACGATTTTCTTCTAGTTCTGAGGCTGAATCAACAACCACCTCGGAAGTTTGAGGAAAAGAGGGGGTGAGGGAGTGAGGGAGTGAGG
>DNXU01000455.1 GCA_003505715.1 Cyanobacteria bacterium UBA8803
ATCCCCGACTCCCGACTCCCGATTCCCGACTCCCCATCCCCCATCCCCCATTCCCCATTCCCCATTAAAAGTTAGCCAATTACGCCACAAATGTGTAAAAATGTGAAGCGTGTGGGTTACTTCTTCTCCAGCCACTGCTTTAACACCAACTGCTGTTGCCCTAGGAAATTTTGACGGCATTCACCGAGGGCATCAAAAAGTTATTCAACCAATTTTGCATGAATCTAGAGTGCTAAGCATCCTAGATGAGCCAAGTCAGTTTGAGAATTCTGACTTGTCTGAGCTGCTCGGAGGTTTTTCTCAACCGCCCGATGGGGGAACAGATCGTATTTATGCTACAATGGCAACCTTCCACCCTCATCCTCGTGAATTTTTTTCGGGTCAGGCTTGGAAGTTGCTGACACCAAGGTTAGAAAAGGTGCAGCAGCTTAGTCTATTTGGTATTGAACAGTTAGTGCTGCTACCTTTTGACCGAGAACTGGCAGCTTTAAGTCCCCAGCAATTTGTAGAAAAAATTCTGGTGCAGCAGTTGCAAGCCACCCATGTGAGTGTGGGAGCAGATTTTCGCTTCGGACATCGGCGGACTGGAACTTCAAGCGATCTGAAGATGCTAGCATCTGCCTATGGGGTAAATGTTACCATTGTGCCATTGCAAACGTCTCAAGGAGAACGTATTAGTAGCTCTTTAATTCGCCAATCTCTAGAACAAGGGGAGATCCAAAAAGCCAATCGCCTGCTGGGAAGGCCATACACTCTCAGGGGTGTGGTGGTCAAAGGACAACAACTAGGAAGAACGATTGGATTTCCTACGGCGAACCTCCAGTTACCACCAGAAAAGTTTTTGCCCCAGCGAGGTGTCTACTGCGTGCGAGTAGGTAATCCTGCGCTGACATCACTGGCATCCTCCCACTTGGGTGTAATGAATATTGGAGAACGCCCTACGGTCAATGGCACCACTTTAACCGTAGAGGTTCACCTGTTAGATTGGTCAGAAGATTTATACGGACAAACATTAACCGTGAGTCTAGAAAAGTTTTTACGACCCGAACAAAAATTTCCTTCCCTAGACGCTCTCAAGACTCAAATCCAGGCCGACTGTGTAGCAGCAAGAGCCTTTTTTGAGCAGGGGAACTAGGATAGCTGAGGATTGGGCAGAAGTCTTATAAAAAATGAGAAGTGCAAAATTGGGAGTGGGGATAGGGAGTAGTCTACTGATATGAGAGAACAAATCGATCGGCTAACGGAAAATCTCGGTCGTACCATTGTGGGCAAAGCCGATGCCATTCGCTTAGTAATTGTGGCATTGCTTGCCGGGGGTCACGCCCTGTTAGAAGATGTTCCTGGTGTCGGTAAAACCCTGCTGGCTAAATCTCTGGCACGTTCTATCCACGGCAGATTTCAGCGAATTCAATGTACTCCCGATCTCCTACCTACCGATATTACAGGCACCAATATTTGGAATCAGCGCAGCGGTGAGTTTGAATTTCTTCCTGGACCTGTATTTGCCAATATCCTGCTAGCAGATGAAATCAATCGGGCGACTCCCCGCACCCAGTCCGCTTTATTAGAGGTGATGGAGGAGTTACAGGTTACGGTAGATGGGGTATCTCGCCACGTACCCCAGCCATTTTTTGTTATAGCCACCCAAAATCCGATTGAGTATCAAGGCACTTTCCCATTGCCCGAAGCTCAAATGGATCGATTCATGTTGTCTTTAAGTCTGGGTTATCCTACTCAAGAGGAAGAACTCCAGATGTTGCAACGCCATCAGGAGGGAATGGCTGCTTCGGACTTACAACCTTGTATCTCTACCGAAGAAGTTCTAGAGTTAAGGCGTCTGTGTTATCAGGTAAAGGTGGAGACTTCGTTGCAACAGTACATCCTTAACTTAGTACGAGCTTCTCGAGAGGCGGAGGATGTAATGCTGGGGGTCAGTCCTCGCGGCACCGTAGCCTTACAGCGCACCGCTCAAACACTGGCTTTCCTGGACGGTCGAGACTATGTGATTCCCGATGATATCAAGCTCTTGGCACCTCATGTGCTGTCCCATCGTCTCATTCCCGTAGGGGGGCGTCGAGCTAAGCCAATTGTCGAGCAGCTGTTGCGCTCCGTGCCAATTCCTTAAAATGGTTTTGTCCGGTTATGTTAAAGTTTTTCAGGTCAAGAATTAAATTGCGATCGCCTGCCATAGGATTCCTGCTACTGTTTGGCTGGAGCATCTTGCTGGGATGGGGCATGGCACTAGCATTTGATAATCCTAAACAACCAGAGATCGTGGCTCAATCAACTCCTGCCCAGATTGGGACGGTTGATCCTATTCCGGAGCGCTACCAGACTGGGCTAAAACTTTACTTGGAAAATTGCAGTAGCTGTCACATTGCTTTGCCTCCAGAAGTGATGCCCTCCGACACTTGGCGAACTCTGCTTTTAGAACCAGAACAGCATTACGGACAGAAATTAGAGCCAATTCCCCGCCCGTTTATCTTTGTGGTTTGGGACTATGTGCGGACATTTTCTCGCCCGTTGAACAAAGAGGAACAAACTCCCTTTCGATTATCAGAATCGCGTTATTTTAAAGCGTTTCATCCCCAAGTTGACTTACCTCAATCCTTGAATTCTCGTACCTGCGTCAGCTGTCACCCAGGTGCAGCCGAGTATGACTTCCGCCGTTTAACCCCAGAGCAAGAAAATTCTCCATCAGGGAACTAGCCTAAGAAGGCAGCTATGCAGTCCCGATGAAAAAATTTCACAGCCATGAATAAAAGTGGTATTTCCCATTACCCAATTTAAAGCCATATCTTTTCCCCCCAAGGTTGGGGGGTTAGGGGGGCAAAATGCGTAACTCCCGGATAGGTAATCATCTACTACCCAAACTGCAAGAATTCCTCCAACAATTTGCTGAAACGAGAATATTTAAGCTACTAGCTGGTAGGAGAATCTGGATCTGGATACTACTCGCTTTATCCCAAATCTCATTTTTAGTATTCCTCAGTATCACTTGGCCGCCTGTAATTTTGAAGTTAAGAGTTTCCGAGGTAGACATTCCCTATTGGTCATCGTCTATTGCTAATTTCAATAAAAATCACCGTGGGATTAAAATTCGTCTGATACCCGAAGCGAACACTAGGGGCAACTTTACAGAAGACCTCCAAAGATTCTATGACATTAAGTTTCGGGATGAAGACCCAGATGATCTAATTTATATGGACATCATCTGGGTAAGAAAATTTACCAAAAAGGGGTGGCTGCTGAATCTATCTGATAAAATTTCGCCCGCTGATTTAGCAGAGTTTTCTCAAGCAGACATCAATACAGGGCTGGCTCCAGGGGGTCAACTCTATCGGATTCCCCTTCGTTCAGATATCGGTATGTTTTACTACCGCAAAGATTTATTAGATCAAGCTAGATACAAACCACCTGAAACCTTTGAACAGTTGATAAAAATTTCTAAAGCTTTACAACACAACACAGGAGTAAAGTGGGGTTATCTGTGGCAAGGGCGGGAGTATGAAGGTTTATCTGCTATGTTTGTAGAAGTCCTCCAGGGTCATGGAGGTTTCTGGATTCAGCCAGATACTTTAAAGGTGGGACTAGATCGACCGGAAGCTATTGCAGCGGTTAAGTTTTTACTTCGCACAATTGATGAGAATATATCTCCGCATAAAGGTAGGGATTCAGTTCTCTTCTACAGCGAACAAGAATCCTTAGATGCTTTTGCTAAAGGAGATGCTCTTTTCTTGCGGGGTTGGCCTGATATGTGGAATAAAGTTAATGCTATCCCATTGCTGCGGGGCAACGTTGGAGTACAACCAATGAGGATGCACGTTCCAGGGAGTAAAGGTGGAGGTTGTAACGGGAGTTGGGGTTTAGGTATTGCTAAAAAATCCAAACATCCCCAAGCCGCCTGGGAAGCTATCAAGTATCTAACTAGCCCTGAAGCACAGCGTCAGTTAATTCTAGATACTGGTTTTCTCCCTATCCGCAAAAGTCTATTTGAAGATGGCTCTATTTTAAAGAAATATCCTTATTTTAAAGAACTCGCTAAAGCCGTCGAAGCATCGGTATTACGCCCTGCTATTCCTCAGTATGGTGAAGCCTCGGAAATCTTGCAACGCTATCTCCATTTAGCACTTAGGAAGCAGCTAAGTCCCAAGGAAGCGATGGCAGAGGCAGCTATTGAAACTAGACAACTCTTAGGTAGGCATTAAGGAATTGGCTTGTTAGTTTCTGCTTTGAGTTAAAGCATTTTCCTGTTGAAACTTCTGCCATTGATTGTCCTGTTGCCTGTGCCACCAAAACGAGCTGGTTACCAGTAGGATACAGAACAGAGCAAAGTTGAAACGAATTAACCAAGGATAGGTAATAGTTTGAGGGATAGTAAGTGGTGGAAGTTGGACGATTTCTACCGGAGCATAGGGCAGTGCCTCAATAGTTTTTCCCTCTAAGCACTCTAATATAAATGATGTATTGAGCGGTCGTTCCAGGGCATGTTCAGCCATCATATAGTCAATCCAACTGGCCAATTTTTGAGATATCTGTGGCGCACGTTCTCGCCAATTTAATTGACCCGATTCTATAGGCAAGTCAATGGGGAATTCACCTGTTACTAAATGAACCAACGTTCGCCCAAGGGAATAAAAATCTGATTGTGGCAGTGGCTTACCCTGGATCACTTCGTCTGGAGTATAACCTGGTGACCAAATGCGCGTGCCTTCTTTATCAAAACCTATGTCGCAGAAAAAGTCTGGTGTCATCTTCCTCACAGTACCAAAATCAATGAGCTTCAACTGACCGCAGGGCTGCAATATGATGTTAGAGGGTTTGATATCTCGATGTATATAATTATTATGGTGTAAGTAGTCTATAATTTTCAGGAGTTGTATCAACCAGTCTAGAACTTTTTCCTCGGAAACTATTTTATTCTCTTTCACCCATTTTTGTAAATTAATTCCCTTAACTTTTTCCATAACCAAGCAATGTAAAGTCTTGGTAAAAGAATAAGGTAATAGTTTAATTTTATAGGAAAGGAAAACGGTAAAGTAACCATCTCCTGGGGCAATTTGAGGGATGCCGGGATGATTCAATTCTCTTAACGATTCAGCTTCTCGGCGGAATAGGTGTACTAAGGTTTTATTTCTGGTTTTTAAAACTTTTAAGGCTTTGATCCGTTCTCCCTGCACGGCTGCAACTCCCAAATCGTCAACTTCAAATATTTCCGAATGGCCTAAGTGATTAAGATCTCGGAAGGGAGAAAGCAGACGATATCGATTCTTGATTAACAAGGGTGTACCGCAGAATTTGCAAATTTCTACATGGTCTGGGTTCCTGCGGTTTTGGCAATTAGGATTGATACAATAGACTGCCATGGCAATCTCTCCTGGGGTCAGCAACTATCCTTGGAAGTAATTAAATACTACCTAACTTATAGGAGCATCGCATTCTCTTCTCTCCAAAGGAAGACTCTTGGAACCCTACGTCCTGAGAAGGAGGGTTTCACTAGGATTTCCTTAGTAAATTGCAAGGGAATGGAATTCAGGAATTAATCATTATGCCAGACGTTAAAAACGCAATCCACGAGGTTAAAGAAAAGTTTTCTCACATGACTCCTGCTGAGCCTCAACAAACACCCGAATCAAGTGCCCAGGCTCTCAAATCCCGCTTGTTATGGGGCGAACCTGCTTTAACTATCATAGATGTGCGCGATCGCACGGCTTATAACGAAGCAAGGATCAGAGGCGCGATGCCCATGTCCATCGACGAGTTAGCCGATCGGGCAAGGAACAGTATTGAACCTAGACGCGAGATCTACGTCTACGGTGAAAATGACGAACAAAGCGCCGAAGCGGCAAGTATACTGCGCCAAGCTGGGTTTGAGTCCGTATCTGTTCTCAAAGGTGGACTAAATTCTTGGAGAGAAATTGGTGGTGCGACAGAAGGGTACTCCGACCAACTCGATGCCCCTCCCGCTTCTGCCTA
>DNXU01000300.1:0-2438 GCA_003505715.1 Cyanobacteria bacterium UBA8803
GGGATTAAAGGTAATCGCGACTGCGGCTTCCTGAAACGCTTACTCTATTTAGTTTTCATGGTTCAGTTGCGCGGCTTAGATATCAATATAGCATTTCAGCTTGTAGTTTGCGCAAGGCCCCTGAGTCAAATTGTCTGAAAGCCAGCCAGGATAAGCTTTTCAATAATTGCGCGGCTGAGTTTTCGAGATAATGGCCATCAAAGGTAGTAGTAGAAAGCGGTTCAGCGATTTTTCTGAACCGCCTCAAAAAAACACCTACCCATCCGCGCACTCGGCAAAAAAGATCGTCTCATCCCGAACCTGTTCGCCGCCGATGCGTTCTACCTTACCTCGGCAGCAGCCACAGAGGAAATAAAAGCGGATGCTATCTGTATCCGATTGAATCAACTTGCTTAAGCGCGATCGCAACTTGGCATACTGAGTATCAGTTAAGCTGCACTCAAACAAGCTATACTGCATCCACTGCCCGTAAGACTTCAGGATATTGTGGATTTTAGTCCGGCGCTTGTCCTCAGAAATATCATAAGACACGACCACGAACATAACCAACTACCTCAAGATCAGCGGTGGATACTTATCGATTTCTCCCATCAGGTACTTTGCCAACAGTCGCGCCTGAATTTCAAACGCCTCTTGGTAGGTACATTGCCGCTTCAGAACAGGATGCTTAAACTGGGATTGTTTCTTCTGTTCGTACAACCGCAAAAATACCTTGAGTCCTTCCGACGTAAGAGACACCGCATTACTGATCGGTTCGCTAATAAAATCAGTCGGTTTCAGAAAGCGGCGATGGGCTACAGAAAGGACAATGGCATCCACAATCAAGGGCCTAAACTCTTCCATCAAATCCAAAGCTAAGGATGGGCGACCATAACGTTCAACGTGCAGGTAGCCTAGATAAGGGTCAAAGCCAACAATATTAGCTGCACTTTGCACGTCATGACGCAGCAGCGCATAACCCAGACTCAACAGCGAATTAACCGGATCGGTAGGAGGACGGCGGTGTCTAGCGTCAAAGTGAAACTCCGAGCCTTGCATCAGCCGATCGAAGCAACCAAAATAAGCCGCACTACCTGCACCCTCCAAACCCCGCAAAGAGTTGATTGAAGCCGTTGTATTAATTGGTGCGATCGCCCCATCTAATCTAGTAATGTCTGCTTGTAGATTCAGTTGAGCAAATTCTCGTTGCCGACGCAGTAAAGTATTGCGGTAATTCTTCAGCTTACCTCGAATAAAACCTCTCACTGAATGAATTGCCCGTTCTGATTCTCCCGCTGCGTGCCACTGCGCTTTTCTGACGAAAATATTCTTGGTCATTTCCGGTTCTAATCTGCCCAAATACTTACCTGTCACCGTGATAAAACTCAAAGGAATATGCCGTTCCAGCAATTCCCACACCACAGCCGGGGACACTGTAGCCCGTCCCAACACCACAATGCCCTCAACTTTAATAAGTGGCACATCTAACAGCGTCTTCTTATTGGCTTTCACCTGCAACCGTTCATCAGTTTTGCCAATAAATGCATCCTCCTGAGTTATATAAACTGTTCCCATAATTACCTCCCTATTCTTAGCGTTCTTTGCGGTAAAAAAAAAGACTCTATTCCTGTCCTGTAACAAACCCTATAAATCATCAACTTCCTGATAGCGCCCTACCTTATCTGCTGCTTGAGGAAGACATTGCGAGTAAAGACTGCACCCCGAACAGCGCTTACTGTAAACAGGGGCTGGCATAATACCTGTAGACAGTAGCGAACTCACTGCTTGAATTGTGGCGATCGCCTCTGCTTTAAGTTCCGCCGAAATCTCCACAGGTTGGCGCTGATGGGAATTAGCATAATAAACATAACCCGTCGTTACAGGTTGCCCTGTCATCTCCTCCAAACACAACGCCTGGGCGCAAACTTGTAAATCATCGTTATCCCACTCNNTGTGGCGATCGCTTCTTCCCGCAACTCCCGATTAATCTCCACCAATTGCCGCTGATGGGAAGCAGCATAATAAACATAACCCTGAGTAATTGTGTTACCCGTCATCTCTTCCAAACAAAGCGCCTGCGCCACAACTTGCAACTCATCGTTATCCCATTCACCCTTCCTTCCCCGCTTATATTCCACCGGATAAAACTTACCGGATGTCGATTCAATCAAATCCGCTTTCCCAATCAAACTGTACCGTTGAGATTTCAACCAAATAGCCCGAATTTGCCAAGTTTCCTCCCGGTATCCTTCACCCACAGTATGGACGCGATCGTGCAGAGTCGTCCCTTCAATGGTGTATTGGTTATCCATAAATTCGCCAGCACAGAACATCCGCCAACAGCGATGGGGACAGTAGCTGTATTGATTTAGGGCAGCGATGGGAATGTAATCAATATCGTTCATAAATTTAACTCCAGTATCATTGAGTAGCGCCGCCCCGCCCCCCTAACCCCCCAA
>DNXU01000300.1:2568-17051 GCA_003505715.1 Cyanobacteria bacterium UBA8803
GGGGGGGCAAGGGGAGTATGTCAAGCGAAACCCTTGATTGTTAATTAGTCTACGGAGACAGACTTGGTTTGTGTAGTTGCGAATTCCATTCGCGTTAGCTTAGTCATCGTTGGAGCTGGTTGCCTCGACCCAACCTACGAAGTAAGGTTATTATGCAGGATATAAGCGTCGGATCATGCCCATGCCCATGGGGGTTTTTCGCCCGATGCCACTGTAAAGAGCAAAGTCAGCTAAAGCATTAATTTGCTTAATGACTAGTGGTTCAACCTCACCCATAATGCGAAAATTAATTACCCCGACACAGCCAATAAACTTACTGCGAGAATCAACGGCAACTTGAGTGTGGATATCAAAAAAACTGGGAAAAATATGCTCAACTAAGGTTTTAGGTAATTCAATCCCACTGTATTGGTTCCAGCGATTAATCAAACTGTTAAATACCAAATCTCGCGTCGGTAAAGCACAATCAAATTGGCTTTGTCGGAATGCCGTCGGCGTACAAAAAGCCAAATCGATTTGGCGATCGCCCTCGGCAGCGTGGTCGTACAATTGAGCATAACTACAGGCATTCGCCCAAGGCTGGGTGGACTGGGGAGTACCGAGGATACTGGTAATCTGCAAGTCAGCTGGACCTAAATGCCAGGGATGTTCGGGGTTGAGGTTCAACCAGAGGTGAGTGAGTTGGCTGAATAGAGTATCGTCCAGCAGAGAAACCCGCCACCAACAAGGTTTACCCGTGGGGATGACTTTGGTATGTTCCCATTGCAAGATATGGCGCTGACTCTTGATCCCTAACTTGGGAGTAGACAGGACTTGCAAAGGACTAAGGGTAAAAGCTTTATCAGGCTTAGCATCATGGAGATAGTCCCCTAATTTGCGATCAACGGAACTAACCAGATTAAGGAAAAGGGCGTGTAGATGTCTACCACTCAGGAATTGCGGAGGAATGGGAGAGAGGGGGAGGAGGTTGAGGATCAGGCTGTGCGGCATTTGATGGGAGTGAGGAAATTAGGGTGAGTCAATCAGCCCATCAGGGCGAGTCAAGCGATCTTGTCGTTTGTAGTAACCCATCAGGGCGAGTCAAGCGATCTTTTCGTTTGTAGTAGTATATTGAAACAGGGACTCGCCCCTACATAGATATAGATCCCCTACATAGATATAGGTAGTTGATACTTGGGCTTGCTAACTGCTAAAGCGGTATTGCATTTGAGCGGGAATCTTTAGGGTATTGAATTCATAGTACTGACCTCGCAGTCGGACATTTTTAATTAGACTAACGGGGGGCATGTTGATAACGTCGTAACTGATGACTTGGTGAGAAAACATGACATCTAAGGGATTGAGAGGATAGGGAAATAGGAACTCTGTTTCAGTAGGCGATCGCTTAATTTCCTGAGTTTCTCTAATTTCTAACTCTGCCTTACTAGCCCACTTCCCCAAACGAATCCATTTGGGTAGAGTTAGGGGTTGTGCTGAGATTACCAAAAACTCGAATTGGCTTTCCGGTGCAATTTCTTTTGTCCTGCCAAAACTAGGGATATTTTTCTGCGTCTTTTGCATCTCCACATGATAGCGGTTATCCGCATATTTCCAGGTATTAAGCACCGCACCATAATGAACTGCCCTGGCAGGAGTGACATAAATCCCTTGCTGGTTGAGGGGAGTTAAATGTTCCTGATATTTAGGTACTTGTTCGGCGCAAAAGTAGCGGTAGGAATGAGTTTCGGGGACGCGGGTGGCATAGCGATCGCTATCCACCAATCCCAAGGAGTAGCAGAGGGCGTAGTTGTGCAGGATTGGTTCGGTTTCGTAGAGTCTGCCAATTTCGCGAGTAGCAAAATAGAGACTATCCTGTAACTCAAGTTGGCAACGGTAAATCAGAGGCATTATCTTCACCCCGCTTTAGCTGCTGTTTTCTTCGGCTTTTCCACATACTTGCTAAAGTAAGCTTTGGCTTCGGCATCAGCTTGTTGCAGAATCGCTTTGAGATTTTCTTCGCTACCTGTCAGCCCTTTTACCTCATTGAGGAGAGGTATAAAATCATCGCCAATAAAATCGGTATGCACGATAAACTCCTCAGACATGAGATCCGCGAGCGCCCTTCTCGCCGCTGCCATCACCTCATCCTCATCTAGCGGATCGGGAGTATGTAAGGTATCGTTCGCTTTCATGGCATCATAAATAGCCTGAGTCCACCGCAAATTACTGGTAATTTCACCATCAGCAAATACTACACCAATTAGCTCATTTCTGACACGACCAGTGCGCGTAGTTTGTGCCCCATAATGGCGAGTGCGCAGGATATTATTGAAAACGTAGAGAAAGCTAGCCTCGGTGGGATCTTTGAGGGTCACGATACTGGGAAAGAATACTTGGGGCCTGATATGGTCTTGCTGATTAATACGACTCGTCACCTCTCCCTGTTTGCTCATAGTACCATTTTCGTAAGGAGCATTGAGGGTAAATGTTTCGTGGGATTCATCAAAAGAGGTAATCGAGAAGGCTGTATCGACCACAACTTTTGATTTCTCAGAACCAGAATCACCAATTGCAAAGCCATAGATGATACAGTCAGGATTATTCATGGCGAAATTAACGTTATATTCGCATTCTTCCGCCGTCATTAAACCATAATTCCGCAGCAGTTCCCGACCCACCAAGCGTTCTGGTGTAGACTGCTTGCGCTTGAACATAGAGAGGCGGCTAATTACAGCCTTATCTACCACTCCAGCCCTGACTCGTGATTTATTCAGTTCCCCATCCGTTTGGAATAATGGATAGGATTCGGTCACCCGCATCGTCAGGAAATGAACGTATTTTCCCATCGGCTTGTAAGGGAATTCCTGGTGGAAAAACTTAGAATTGATACTTTTGATAAATGTCATATCTACCTCCAAATTGGTTATCGTGTAAGTTACACCTCGCCAGGGAATTAAATCCCTGGGGGACATTTTCTACTCCATAAAGGAGCCTTTCCTACTCCATAAACACTATTCCTCAGCAACATCCTCACCTTTATTTGCCTCCCGATTCTCCCGATCGTCTGCCAAGCGATAAAGAAACTCGCAAGTATCTCGAATTAGATTAATTTGTCGCCCTGCCAAACGAGCGCGATCGCCTGCAAAGGATTTCTCAAATACTTCCACAACAAAATACCGAGCAAAATCTAACACCGCTTGTCGTTCTTCCTCCCGGTTCTTCATCACCCAACGCCCCTCAGCCGTAGAGGCATGAACCCGATCCATCAGTTTGAATACCTCCGCAGCAACCGCTGCCACTAAGGTTTCACCTTGAAAAACACTGGCATCAGCTTTTAGGATCGTATCGGCAGCAATATCAATCGGTTTCAGGACGGCATTGGATTTAGGATTATATCGCTTATTCGCTTTATAGAATTTGCGATAGAGGTCGGTCAGTTGTTTGGGATGATTGAGACTAGAATCTGCTCCCACAATTAGTTCCTCCGCATTAGGATTATATTGGGTGTAAGGGTCAAAACAGGGGTAAAAGTGATAGGCATAAAGCTTGATTTTCTCAATTCGCGCTGTTTCACTGTTTTGGTGACGTACCCAACGGTTTAAGTAGCTGAATACATAAAGAGGACTAGTTTCAAAATCCTTAGCTAGTTCAGTAAATTTACCCCAGTTGGCGTCATAGCCAGATTTACCCTGTTTGGCATTCACATCTAAATGGATGGCATAAGCAGCTGTCAGAACTTGCAAAGGAGCGGGGTAGGAAATGCTGTTTTCAGTCCAGCCATCTAAGATGTAATCTAGGCGAAAGCGATCGCGTCTCAATAAAGCGCGGAACCCATGGGGCGCACTATCGAGAAAAACGCTTTCTTCAAACTCCGCGCCATCATTAAAAGGTGGAATGGGAGATTCTGAAACCACCGTTTTGACATCCAGAATCATCGGGAACGCCAAAGCTAACCAGCTAGGCATCACCCAAGATTCCGTATCCGTACTATCCCGCCCTGGTGGCAAGGCCATAAAATAGAAGGTCATGGGTTGGTCTTTGGGATAGGTCAGCTTAAAGGTACGGTCTTTGCCAGGTTGAGGCTTCTCGTCAATTAAGAAGGCATCTACGCTTTGGTAGCGATCGCGTTCTAAGTTAGCCTGGAGGTCTTTACTAATAAAATGGTTCCGGATACTGGTATCGAAGCGAGTTTGGGCAATACCGCTGTACGCTTTCTGCAAAAATTTATTAGTTTCCGGCGTGAAGTAATAGGTGGGATAGAAATAGAGATAACGGTACTTACCCTCCTCAAACCGCTTGCCGACTGCCTGAGTTTGGTTCATTAAAATTTGCCGCAGCATCATCTCTATTCCAGCAATGCTGGAGATGTTACGCTTAGCATTAGAACCACCGAGCATCTGCTTGTTAGTATACACCTGCGGGGTGAACAAAACCGCTGATTCCATCTGCTCGGTAACGGTGTAGGCAGAGTGAGAAATTGAGCAGATTAACTGTCGTCCTCGTCCGGCTTTCTTCGCCGTGTTGTAATTACCTAATTCTTTTAAAAAGATATCCGCTTCAGTTTGACTGCCACTAGGTAACACCACCACTCTTGCTACCCAGGATCTTAAATCTTCCCAACCATCAGGTAGTTCGTACTGCGAGACAATAGGCTGAATTAAACTCGCCCCATAGGCAATCACAGCCTCTCCAATTTCCCGGATACTCTCAACACCGGGATGATGTTCTAGATACTTAGCTGCTAAATAGTACCATTCATAGGGAACTCCCCCTGTATTACCCTTCAGCTTATTTTCCTTCAGGCTCTCATTAATACGTTGAATGTCGCGGATTTGGGGTAAATACTCTTGCAGGTTCCAGAATTCAGCAATCTGATGAATTAAGTCTAGGGGAGTTAATGCACGTAATTTTTTATTTTGCTTCCGCGCTACTTCGATGCGGTTAACTTGTTCCCCCCAAATCTTCCGGCTGATTAAGTCACCAAACTCAGCCAATTGGTCGATCCTAATATCATCAGCAAAGTTAAAATCATAATCTGCTGCTAAAATCCCCTGTCGCTGGAACTTAACTAGATTCTCGCTACGACTTTTAGCCACCGAAGCTTTATTAGGATTTAAGATACGCAACGTCGCATCTAGTGCCACCTGCATCAACCCCACATCATCAAAGAATAAGTTATAGTATTCGGCATATTTCATCCCCTTACCATCTCGACCAAAGCCAGTTTGCCGCTGTTTTAACTGACTCGCACAAAGAGATTTAATCGTCGCCACCACCCTACTAGGTAACTCCGTCAGGGAAATGGGAGATGCGTTCCGGTCTGCTAAGTAAATTACCCCCGTCGGCAGATATAATAGTGGTTCATAGTAGGTATGTTCGTCAGTATTAAGCGCCGTATGAGCTTGCATGAGCGCGTTATTAACTACATTAGTTAACACGCCCCGGTTTTCCGCAATACTGTGATAAGTAAATTTCAGTTGTCCATCACTCAGGCTATGGATAATTTCTTTAAGTCGGGGATGTTCAGCATCTTGGGGGTGCTTCACGATAGAAGCAAGGGAGTCAGCAAGACAGGTTAAATCTGACAGACAACGGAGAGTGCGATCGCTTAATAGCGGATTTAATCCATATTCAGAAAAGTTCCAATTAGTATCCCACCGCCGTTGAGCATTGTAGGCCATGCACAGCAAATCATCTAAATAGTCTTGATAGGAGTCTGGGCGATCCGGATTGATAAAATAGTCAATTCCTAACTGGCGTACCTTGTCATCAATAAGTTGGCGATGCTTGGCTAAGGGTAACTTGCGACAATCTGCCGGGACATCTGGGAATTTTTCAAAGTCGTGCAGGATAAACCCAGCCAGCACTAGCCGTCGTTCTCGTTCTTTAACTACTCGGCGTACTGTGGTATTAAGTTGCTCTAATCTTTTCTCAATTAAGTTAGCAGGAAATAAGCCATTAAGTAAGTGGGTGTTCAGGGATTGATCTGCTGCATTATCTCGCCGCACTTTAGCTTTCCCCTCAACTTCTCGCTGGCGATCGATTTCATCGAAAAATTTTCCCCCTTTGGCAGTAACTCCAATCGCAACTCGCAACAGTTTCGGCAGAACGTATTCGGCAAAATCTGCCATCACTGGGTCACCGGGATTCTGTGCTTGAATGGCCTCTCGTAATAACTTGAGGGTGAGTAACTCGCTGTCCGGTTCAATGGTGCGGTCAGTAGCTTTAACCTCAAACCCAAAATCCTCATCCTGCAACCAGTCCTCATCGGTATTATCAACGGCCTCTGAATTCAGATCGTTGTCAGTTGCCAAGGCAGAAACTTCGGGTACTTTCTTATCAAGATGATTGCGTTTTTTTGACATTGTCTTTCCTAATTATTTTTCTGGATTGAAGCTAAAGATACTGCTCTACAGCAGTCAGAAGAATATCCTATAAAAAACACTGGCAATATTTTTAATTGAAAATAATCACACTTATTCCTCATTTTCAGGAGCTAACGAATATAGATAGACTGTGACTTGATCTATATAGAGCAAATATTGGAGTAAAGCCTTTTCAATAGATCCAAAAACTATTCAGCTGTCAATATCTTTATACTGATTAACTAAAATATTTCGCATCCCAGCTGATGGAACTAATTCTGCTGCTAATTCTGACGTAATAATACCTTGACGCCCAGCTTCGACAAATGCATCAGCGTATTTTTCAACAATAAGTTGCTGTCTGAAGTCTGCCAAGTATTCATCAAGAGGAACAGATCTACACTCTTCTAGGTTATTACGATATTTGGCAATTAACCTAAGTTTTACTAGAACTACTTCAGGATCTATCTCTGCCATAATTCTAACTTTTTTAACTCCATAGCGATTAATTTCCATTGGTCTTGACGAAATCTTTTAAGCTCGGCCTCGCTTCTTAGTGCAGTTAGCCTAAAATAGTCAAATCCACCAGGGTCTTTTTCATAAATAAGAGTACCATCACGAGCTACAAAGTGAGAAAGCAACCATGGACAGTTTTGTAATTCAACAACATCAATTTTGTCACTGTTAATTTCAAAGACCTGACCCAGAATCCAAGGTACTTCAAACCAAGCCCAACCATTATCTCCTACGCAACCTTTTCGCAATTCTTCATCATAAAGAGCGGCAAAATCCCAGTCACTATGGGCATGAGTTTTACCCGTGGCTCTAGAACCAAACAAAATTAACATTTTAAGATAAGGTATCTTGGCAATAAGTTGTGGATATAAATTTCTCATTTCTTCTATCGTCGGTATTTTCATAATGGTTAACTTATCGAACTAATTGTTTTACTTTATTCATGGCTAATCATCCATCTTATGAAGACGATTGTAGTATTTGAGGCTAGGAAAGCTCTACAGCTACCAATAGGCAATGCTGCTACTGTACTGTAGAGCTTTATTTACTTAATTCGATACTTGCTTCTATTTGGCTCCTTGGACAAAAGATAAAAAGTCACGAATTGCTGTTCTTGCTTCAACTGACTTGATCTCATTCTTGTCAAGCGCTGTTTCCAATAGGGGGCATACAACTTCCTGCAAGAGATCAAAGGCTTTCCTGTTTCTGCCACGAACCTTTTTCTTGATTTCCAAGAATGGTTTTTGATAAAGAGGAAGGGAAAGTTGTAACCCAGAGATAGAATGGGCGTTAGTTTTTGGGGATGTTCTAGTCATTCGTGATTATTCCAAACTGAGTAATTACTTGATTCAGAGAAAAGTTTACAGTTCAGAAGTCTAGAAGATGGCATTGTCTGGAAACTTGAAAATCGCTATATAATACCTTAGTCAGCTCCTAGTTATAACTATCTAGGTAGGGACTTGGATTTCATATCTCATGTATCCAGTGGTGATTGCTGCTCTAAAGACTTGCTGACTATCTAAACCTCTTCCTTGCGTGGGGTACTAGTAGTACTTAAGGCTAAGCTCATAACACTACCAGGAATTTGCCTGATATGATTTTGGAATTACTCCTTATCCTTGTTGAAGTACCAACCTTGCTTTCGATGGCTTGATAAGGCAACAGAACCCTGCCGGAGTGCCTGTAAAACTTGGCGTACCGTATTATCATTTAAGCCTTTCTCCCCATACTCATCATTAGTCTCCATAAGGTATCGAGTAATTTCGGAAGATTTGTACCACTTTTGGCCTTGACGAAGGACTTCTAAGATATCAAGAGCAAGTCAATAAGGTCTTTCGAGATAATCTCGACACTCTACAGCAAGAGCTGTTGCTAGGAAAGGAGCAGCACCAGCTATTTTTGAAAAAGTCTTTTGGTTCATTTTTTCTCCATAAACATACTGATTGTGAGATACCTCCTTTTACTTCTTCTGGACTTTTTGGCAACGCTTGCTAAAGTATAGCACCGGAACTAGCGATAATATACATGGTTATTCAACCCCTTTTGGGGAATAACTCTATAACTGGTAACTGTGCTACTCTGTATATACAGAGGTCATGAGCGTCAGTGTTTGCGTCAAAGCAAACTGGTTTAATCCCTATCAGGGATTGAAAAGAATAACCATGAATGCATTGGCGCTTGCTCCTGCGCTTTTTGTGAAAGCAACCCCTAATCCCTATCAGGGATTGAAACCCTAAGTTATCCATATCTCACCTCCTGCACTTTTTAACTGGTAGGCTAGGGTATCTAATAACAACGCTGACTGACTGAAGGCGATCGCATAAGGTGCAGTTGGTTCGTGGATGCTGTACTGGTCGCTGAGGGGATAAATTTGAAAGTGCATGGGTAAACGTAGCCGCAGCCGTACATCTGCTACCGGACGGGGTAGGATGTAACATACTAAGCCTTGTTTTTTCAGGCGCTGGTTAATTTCACCAACCCAGAAATTGTCCGGTTGCCAGATTTCAATTCCTGTTAGTACCTGAACTTTCCAACTCTGGGCTATTGGTTGCAAGTCGCCAGGATAGGTAAATTTCCAGTTCAGCCGTTCCTCGCGGTACGATCGCAACTTCATAAACGCTAGACAGTGAGCAAAACGCCCTTTCGCAATTGGCTGTCCTGTACGTTCGGCGATTTGTTTAAGCGATCGCATAAACCCTGCCTCCGTCCACAACTCAATCTCCAAATTGCCTAAAATTCCCGGTAAGTCGTAGGTTTTAAATCTTTCTGCCTCGTTTTCCTCCGTTAAATCGTAGAGTCCGCATTGCAAAGGACTAGTACCTCGGAAGCTGGCTGCATCTTCGGAAATAGGATTCCCTTTTTTGCCAGAAAGCTGCTGCCACTCTATCCCCCATCCTTTAATACGGCCTGCTACTTTTTTGAAGCTGGTATCAAATACCCGTTCGCAAGCCTATCTAAACCTTTCCCGACTTTCGGCATACTGCTGTTGAATCGTGCGATCGCCTAGCTGATAGAATAACCAAAAGGATTGCACGGCTCCCCAACGGGTATAGTACCCTCGGAAATCGTTAATCTGTCGGTACATCTCGCTAATCTTGTTATGGAAGAAGGGACGCTGGTAACACCCATTCGTTACCAAGGGTGGACTATCTCCTTCAAACAAGCGTTCAACTAAAAACTTGGGCACAAGGGCATAGGCAGTAAAGGTCTCAAACCTAACCAACTGACCCTCACTCTCATAGCCATCATGCCTGCCTAACCGTCCCAGACGCTGGATAAAGTTACCAGCATCAGAGGATTCAAAAATGAGGAAATTGATTTTAAAGTCAACGCCGACATCAATGGTGCTAGTCCCAACTACCAAGTCAGCCGTTAGCGATCGCTCTTTTGCCGTTTTTCCGGACAATCCCGTATTCTCACCCACAGTCAAACCATAAGGCTGCAAAACCTCCTGCAAAAACGGCGTTACTCGCTTCACTGCGGCAATGGAGTTGAGAACGATCGCCCCCTTACTACCGGGATACTGTTGAAACTGCTTGACAATCAAATCCCTCTGTTCTCGCAGCCAAGTTTCAGCCGTATTCAACCCAGATTCTAGGGGAATAAAACTTAAGGAAGTCGGTCGCAAGATTTGCCGCCAGCCCTGACTGTGCAACTGTTGACCCTGGGCTGGAGTATCGGGGAATTGATACTTGTTCTGTTCAATTGGATTAATTATTTTACAGCGGAAGCCAGCTTTTTCTAACCGTTCGATCAGCTGTATATCTGGCGTTGCCGAAAGAAACAGAAATTTCTTACAGCGATTTGTACAGCGAATTAGCAGCATAGTATTGATGATGCTGGTAATTTGCGGAGCTAGGAGAACATGGAATTCATCAATATTAAATAGGTTAAAGTCCTTATCAATCCGACCCCACAGCTTATCCGGACTATCACCAGGAATCAGATAAGCTCCTCGGTGCAGGTAGTGAACCAGATCGGGGTTAGTCAACAACACTTCAGCTTGACCCGTGCGAGAAGCGATCGCCGCCCCTTTTCTCAATCCCTCATTCTCAGCATAGATTTCTAACTCTGCACCAGAAAGACGCACCACACGCGGATCGTTAGGCGGCTGAAATTGGGCAATATACCCTCTAATCTGCGTATCCTGATCGCGGGCAAGTTCGTTAGTCGGGTAAAGACCGATCGCACAGCACTCTCCCTGAAGAACAGGGAGATAAGCAGCCAAGCTTTTGCCATCACCTGTCATGGCGGTATTGAAAATCACATCAATTCCAGGATCTTGAATAGCCTGCCAAGTTTCTACTTGATGCCAGGAAAGCGACCAACCCTCTGGTAACTGCACACCCTTGGGTATTTCTAACGCTGGGCCGGAGTAAACAGGCTTGAGCGTAATTTTATAATCGGACATACCCTTAAAAACTGTCCGTAAGTTGTTGTTAATCCCTATATTGGCACTCAAAATAGAGATTGACAAGAAGTACACTGATAAAGTGTCCGTATAAATTAATGAGTCGTAAAGGTCAGTCCATCACCCTATCCATCTCCGATCGCGATAAAGCTCAACTAGAAGCGATCGCCCTTGAACTCGGCATGAAATGGGGAGAACGTCCCAATATTTCCAAGCTGGTGGAAGCGATCGCTCGTCGCCAGCTGCTAGTATTCCCTAATAACGACTGGTCAGAAACCCGCATCCGAGCGCTAGAACGCTCTATCAACGCTCTCACCGACATCGGCCAGATCGAACAGGCCAAGATCGTAGCCGAGTTACTGCGAGAACGCAGCGAAATCTCATTACCATTGCGAGCAGAAATCGAACGCTTCCTCGCCAACCTCCCCCCCCCTTGGCGCTTAGAGATCGACCGCTACATCCTGCGTAACCAACCCTTTCAGCTGTCTTACCAAGATGCCGCAGATCGCTTTTGGCACTTCAACGTGCGCCATGCCCAAGTCAACCCCCACGAAAAACGCCAGTACCTAGATTGTTGGTGCGAAGAAACAGAAGGTAACCAGGATGTAGAGGAGTTACAGCACAACTGGTGCCTGCGACTGGATCGCATTCAAGAAGCCGCCGTAACACCCATTAGCGGTCGCTGGCTGTCCAGCTTAGCTTATATAGAAGTAGAAATGCAGTTATTAAAAGGTTTAGCTTTTGCCTATCGAGCCAAACCCGAAGATAAAGACGACGGCTGGCTCCCCGATGGATTGCAAGTGCGGCGAGTAGTCAGAAAAGTTTCCAGTACCTTCTGGTTTTTCCGCGAAGTCTTACAGTACGGCGAAGATTGCATTATTATCTCACCCCAGAGCGTGCGTGATCGCCTAACTGCAAAACTGATCGCCATGTGCCATCAGTATGGCTTGCAAATTTAGGACTAAGCAGCTGAGCGTAAATACTATAGAAACCCGACTGCTCAAGCCTTGGACTATCTGCGTAATTTCCGCAATCGTTAGTAGCAATTTCAGGGTTTTCACTGATGCTCCCTTACTGCGATCGCTAGACCATAAAAGCATAGGAAACGCATCCCGGCTGAATCTCCCCTAGCACCCAGATTATCCAGTCGGGACTTTTTTATCTTTCAACAATCTGTTCCCTAAGGCGATCGAGGTTTTCTGGGGTTAGGGTAAGTTTGACTTCAATACGTTGCTGCTTGTCTCGCAGAGTCAGGATGTGGTTTTCACCACTTCTGCTGCTTTCCCACTCCGGATTAGCAATCTCAATTTTCTGATAGACGATTTCCGGAATACCGACGCGGATAACTAAATCTTTTTGGGATTGGGGATAGATATAAAGTTGCAGCTGCTGAATATCCAGTTCAAGTTTATGAGGGGTAGTGCTGCGTTCTTGCTCCAAGTCTGGTTTGTACCAGTAGAGAGTAATCCCCCGAATTTGGGGATTTTGCAGCTTGAATTCTTCGTCAAACCGTTGTGGTTCCCAGTCGATAGCGTTGATATCCGTCTGAGGAACCAGCCGCTGCCGCCAAGCAATTTTTCTGTCGTTGAGACTTGTCCAGAATTTAGTAATCTTGGCCAAGTTGCTGCCGTTTTCGGGGTTATCGCTGTGCTGTTGCCAAACAATCATCCTTCATCCCTCATCCTTCATCCTTTATTCCTCTCCCTCATCCAAGTGTTCCGCAACTGATCGATAGAGATCGAGGACGTGCCGATCCTGGAGACGGTAGAAAACTTTGCGACCGCGCTTGTGATAGCTTACCAGTCGGATCGCTCGCAATGTTCTTAACTGGTGAGAAACCGCTGATTCGCTCATGTCGAGGGCAACAGCGATATCGCATACGCAAAGTTCTGCGATCGCTAAAAGCGAGACTATGCGCAGGCGGTTGGTATCTCCTAAGAGACTAAAAAATTCTGCCATCCGCTGAGCTTTTTCTGTAGTGATAACTTGGCCTTGAAGCGGTTGAACATGCCCCATATCAACTGGATGGGGTGGATGGCAATTGGGAGTTTCAATGTTTTGGATAGGACTAACTGCGGCCTCCTTCGCTGACAGTTGGGCTGGCATCGGGGTTTTGTACCTAAAAAAATAGCGCTCTAACCTTAATATTAACTTTTAATTCTTCCCTCCTGCCTTGAAAGTGGGGAATGGGGGGTGGGGAATGGGAAAGAAGGCTTTCATTCATGGCTGTGAAATTTTTTCATCCGGACTGCCTTTGAGTAAAGCTTTAGCCTGCTCCCAGAGTTTATCCAATTCTTCCAGAGAATAGTCAGATAGGGAACGATTGGCGATCGCTTCCATAGTGGCTAAACGTTGAATAACCCGCTGATTGGTTCCCTGTAAGGCGGCAGCTGGGTCGAGGTCGTACCAACGGGCTAAGTTAATTAAGGTAAATAGTAAGTCTCCTAGTTCCGCTTGCTGCTGAGTGCGATCTTCTTGCTCAATTGCCTGTTGAAATTCCGCTAATTCTTCATGGAATTTTGCCCAGACCCCGTTAATATCATCCCATTCAAAACCAGCAGCGGCAGCTTTTTGAGAAATCTTCATCCCTGCCATCAGGGGGGGGAGTTTCCGCGCATAACCCCGGAGTTTGCGGCTTAAGAGTTGCGCTTCTACTACAGTTTCCCCTTTTTCTTCTGCCTTGATGCGTTCCCAGTTTTGATGGACTTCCTCTGCATCTCGCACTTCTAAGGAGCCAAATACATGAGGATGGCGGCGGATCAGTTTTTGGGTAATCCCTTCTGCCACCTCTTTGAGGGTAAATTCACTAGTTTCAGAAGCAATTTGAGCTTGGAGGACAACTTGTAATAGCAAGTCTCCCAGTTCTTCCGCGATCGCCTTAGAGTCACCACTATGGATAGCATCTACCACCTCATAGGCTTCTTCGAGGACGTAGGGAATCAAGGTTTGAGGCGTCTGGGCTAAATCCCAAGGGCAACCCCTTTCAGGTGATCGCAATTGGGCAACAACATCAATCAACTGCTGTAAGGCTTCTAGTACAGCAGCTTGGGGGTCGATCTGGGCAGCGTCTGGGGAACTTGACATGAGGGGGTATTCCAAAACCACTTAATTATTCTTAACGATCTGAGGGTGTGCTGCCAAGGAAAAAGTTTCGTTAAGCTATAGATGAATTTTGCTTGAAGGTTTCCTCTCGAACCCTAAAGGAGGGGAGCGATGAATCTCAGTATTATCGATAACAAACTCAGAATTGAGCTGGAATGGTACGAGCAACTCTGGGCTTTTAATTGGGATAAAATTTTGGAGATTCCCCTTGCCCATATCGAAAGCGCTACCACCGACGAACCGCCAAGCAATTGGCAAGAAATTCGCGCCCCCGGCACGTTCTTACCGGGAGTCATCAAAGCCGGAACCTACTATACTACCAGAGGTAAAGAATTCTGGTACGTGACCAAAGACGGGAATTACTTAGTGCTGGAGTTACGGGACGCATCTTTTAAGAAAATTGCTTTGACCTTAGAGCAAAACCAGTTGTGGGTAGAACGAATCGCTCGCGCTAAAGCTGCATTAGAAGATGACGTATAGCCAACAGGGCGAGTGAGGAGATGGGGAGATGAGGAGATGAGGAGATGGGGAGATGGGGAGATTGGGAGATGAGGAGATGGAAAGATGAGGAGATGGGGAGATGGGGAGATGGGGAGAGGGGGAGATGGGGG
>DNXU01000003.1:0-9746 GCA_003505715.1 Cyanobacteria bacterium UBA8803
CCCACAATATTTGTCGCTAAACCCGCCCCTACAGATATTATGGGTGTTTAACCGGACATGATATTACGCATTGTGCCCCCCCGACCCTCCAAGGAAAGGAGAGATAAATTTCTTGTTCCCCCCAGATTTGGGGGGTTAGGGGGGCGTTTAGCCATGAACAATCAACAATTAACAATCTTCTCAATTTGCTCAACTAGATGAGTGTACTCAGTATCATCCAGGACAGGTACAATGCCTGCTAGAGAAATTGTTTCTACTAAATCAATCCAGGAGCGGCAGCCTCCGTATTCAGAACGGTAGGAAATTATCGCGGCTGAAGGTAGGTGATAGGTTCGTAATAATAGGACATAGAGAGGCTGCTTAGGTTTCCACTTGAAACGAGTGCTGGCGAATTGTGCATTCCAAATGTGAAAGGGGAGTAAAGCGTTAAGAACCCTTGGCTCGCTCACCATTAAAATATCAGTAATCTTTGCCCAGCTACCAATCCGCACGGTTTCGGGATGCCAGCCTGATGTTACGGGTGTTACCTGAGGGGCATACTCTGCTTTTAGTAAATTAGGCTGTTGGTGTTCGTAGGTAGGGTAGAGCAAAAACCGATCCTGACTGACTTGGAAGCGGTTACCCTCTTCGCGAATGCCCCCTTTACGGAGTAACATAATTGTTTTCCCCCGTTCTAAGGCATCAACGGCAACAGCCCATTCTTTTAGTGCTTTGTTAGTGGTCGATGGCATGACAATTACGGAGGATTTCAATTCTAGCTATGAGCTGGTATCTAGCGGGTAACGGCTGATAATTTCTTTACAGTCATCCTAACTGCTGCTCATCTTTAGAGTGCCGATTCAAATATTGGTAAAATAAATATACACATTTATTTACTTTTGTCAACCCCATCATAGCCTCAAAATGGCCATTTTTACAAAATTAAATATATTTTTGAGTATTGACTTCTTATTTTGTAAACAAAAGTGAAGTAAAAGCGTAAATTTCCTATCAAATTGTGTCAGATAAGGTCTTTAACCCCCCTCAGGTAAACGTTTTCTGATAGAAACACTTAAGTCACCTAAATAAGCACTGACTGAGGGATGAGGAGTGAGTCCTTACTCAATTGCTCGCTCATCGGCCCTCAGCTATGGAAGAGAACACGCATCATAAGGAGCTAGAGCCGCATGTTCACTCACGTCAAGTCCACCATTCGACGAATTACCCCCGATGACCTCAAGGGTCGTCACTTGCTTAAGGTGGTCTATGTCGTGCTAGAGCCACAGTATCAGAGTGCCCTATCTAGCGCTGTCGGCTCCATCAATCGCAATCAGCCGGATATCGCTATTGACGTTAGTGGTTACTTGATCGAGGAACTCCGCGACCCTCAGAACTACGAAAATTTTAAAAATGATATCGCCCAAGCCAACATCTTCATTGGTTCTTTAATATTTATTGAAGACTTGGCCGATAAGGTGGTAGAAGCAGTGCAACCCTATCGCGATCGCCTTGATGCTGCTGTCGTATTTCCCTCCATGCCTCAGGTGATGCGCCTGAATAAGTTGGGTAGCTTCTCCATGGCACAACTCGGACAGTCTAAGAGTGCGATCGCCCAATTCATGCGGAAGCGTAAGGAGCAGTCGGGGTCTTCTTTTCAAGAAGGGATGCTAAAACTATTGCAAACCCTGCCCAAAATCCTGAAGTACATGCCTATCGATAAAGCTCAGGATGCTCGCAACTTCATGCTAAGCTTCCAGTATTGGCTGGGTGGATCTTCAGAGAACCTAGAGAACTTCCTGCTCATGCTGGCAGATAAATACGTCCTCAAAGGCCGACATCTGAATTTCCAAGAGCCGGTAGTGTATCCGGACATGGGCATCTGGCACCCTCTAGCACCGACTATGTTTGAGGATATTAAAGATTACCTCAAATGGTACAACAGCCGCCAGGATATCTCTGATGATCTGAAAGACCCCTTTGCCCCCTGTGTTGGCTTGGTGCTACAGCGCACCCACCTGGTTACTGGAGATGATGCCCATTATGTAGCTATGGTGCAGGAACTGGAAGCTATGGGCGCTCGGGTTATCCCCGTGTTTGCAGGTGGTTTGGACTTCTCGAAACCTGTTGATGCTTATTTCTACGATACCCCTGGTAGTAAGGGCGGGCAGGGACAAGTCACCTTAGTGGATACAGTTGTCTCCCTAACTGGCTTTGCCTTAGTGGGAGGTCCAGCACGGCAAGACCATCCTAAAGCGATTGAATCCCTCAAACGCCTCAATCGACCCTATATGGTGGCACTGCCTTTAGTATTCCAAACTACTGAGGAGTGGGAAGGCAGCGATTTGGGGCTGCACCCAATTCAAGTGGCTTTACAGATTGCCATTCCCGAACTAGATGGAGCAATTGAGCCGATTATCTTGTCTGGTAGGGATGCCGCTACCGGGAAAGCGATCGCCCTTCAAGATCGCATTGAAGCTGTTGCCCACCGCGCCTTGAAATGGGCAAACCTGCGCCGCAAACCCAAACTGGAAAAGAAAATCGCCATCACTATTTTTAGCTTCCCGCCGGATAAGGGCAATGTTGGCACTGCCGCCTATCTGGATGTCTTTGGTTCTATCTATAAAGTGATCGAAGCCCTGAAAAATAATGGTTACGACGTGGAAAACCTACCAGAATCAGCTGAAGCACTAATGCAAGAGGTAATCCACGATGCCCAAGCTCAGTACAGCAGTCCCGAACTCAATATCGCCTACCGGATGTCGGTGATGGAGTACGAACGCTTCACCCCTTACTCGACTAGGTTAGAGGAAAACTGGGGCCCGCCACCGGGACATCTAAATAGTGACGGTCAAAATCTGCTCATTTACGGCAAGCAATTCGGTAACGTCTTCATCGGCGTGCAACCCACCTTCGGTTACGAAGGCGATCCGATGCGGCTGTTATTCTCCCGTTCTGCCAGCCCTCACCACGGTTTTGCCGCCTACTACACTTATTTAGAACAAATTTGGCAAGCCGATGCCGTCCTGCACTTCGGCACCCACGGTTCTCTAGAGTTCATGCCCGGTAAGCAGATGGGGATGTCGGGAGATTGTTACCCCGATAACTTGATTGGCTCAACACCAAATCTCTACTATTACGCTGCCAATAACCCCAGCGAGGCAACTATTGCTAAGCGCCGCAGCTATGCGGAAACGATTTCTTACCTCACCCCACCTGCGGAAAATGCCGGGTTGTATAAGGGGTTGAAGGAATTGAGCGAACTAATTGCCTCTTACCAAACTCTGAAAGATACCGGACGGGGCATACCCATTGCCAACACCATTATGGATAAGTGCCGCTTGGTGAATTTGGATAAGGATATCGCCTTACCGGACAAAGATGCCAGCCAGATGACTTCAGAGGAACGAGATACCTTGGTGGGGTTGGTGTACAAAAAGCTGATGGAGATTGAATCCCGGTTGCTGCCTTGTGGGTTGCACGTTATTGGCAAGCCGCCGAGTGCAGAAGAAGCGATCGCGACCTTAGTCAGTATCGCAAACCTCGACCGCCCGGAAGAAGAGATCCAAAGCCTGCCTCGAATTATCGCCAATAGCATCGGGCGAGATATCGATGAGGTTTACAAAAATAATGACCGAGGTATCTTAGAAGACGTTCAACTGCTACAAAATATTACTCTGGCCACACGCGCTGCTGTAACTGCCCTCGTTAAAGAGCAAACCGACGCTGATGGCCGGGTGTCCAAGGTTTCCAAGCTCAACTTCCTGAATATGGGCAAAAAAGAGCCTTGGGTTGAAGCCTTACACCAGTTGGGTTACGCCAAAGTAGATGCCCAAGCCCTGAAACCCCTGTTCGAGTATTTAGAATTCTGTCTCCAGCAGATTGTGGCGGATAACGAACTCGGTGCCCTGTTGAAAGCCTTAGAAGGAGAATACATCCTTCCCGGCCCTGGCGGCGATCCCATCCGCAACCCGGATGTTTTACCGACGGGCAAGAATATGCACGCCCTCGACCCCCAATCGATTCCCACCACAGCAGCGGTGAAGTCTGCCAAAATCGTGGTAGACCGACTCCTCGATCGGCAGCGGGCGGAAAATAACGGACAATGGCCGGAAACCATTGCCTGCGTCCTGTGGGGTACTGATAATATCAAGACCTACGGCGAATCCCTAGCTCAAATAATGTGGATGGTTGGCGTTAAGCCAGTACCGGATGCCTTGGGACGGGTGAATAAGTTAGAACTGATTTCCCTGTCAGAATTGGGGCGTCCTCGGATTGATGTGGTGGTTAATTGTTCGGGTGTTTTCCGCGACTTATTCATCAACCAGATGAATCTTTTGGATCAAGCGGTGAAGATGGCAGCCGAAGCAGACGAACCTCCATCCATGAACTTTGTCCGCAAACACGCCTTACAACAAGCCCAAGACATGGGGATTAACCTCCGGCAAGCGGCTACTCGCGTTTTCTCTAATGCCTCCGGTTCCTATTCTTCTAACGTTAATTTGGCAGTAGAAAACAGCACTTGGGAAAACGAGTCGGAGTTACAGGATATGTACCTGTCGCGGAAATCCTTTGCCTTCTCATCGGATAACCCCGGCATGATGGCAGAGAATCGGCAGATTTTTGAGGCAGCACTGAAAACTGCTGATGTCACGTTCCAAAATCTGGATTCTTCTGAGATTAGTCTCACCGATGTATCGCACTACTTCGACTCCGATCCCACCAAGGTAGTTGCCACGTTGCGAGGAGATGGCAAGTCCCCAGCTGCCTACATTGCCGATACGACAACAGCGAATGCTCAAGTCCGAACTCTTTCAGAAACCGTGCGCCTGGATGCCCGGACAAAGTTACTCAATCCTAAATGGTATGAGGGAATGCTGAACCACGGGTATGAAGGGGTGCGAGAACTCTCGAAGCGGTTAGTGAATACCATGGGTTGGTCAGCAACCGCTGGTGCTGTCGATAACTGGATTTACGAGGATACCAATGCCACGTTTATCCAGGATGAAGCTATGCGGAACCGATTGATGAACCTTAATCCCCATTCCTTCCGCAAAGTGGTATCAACTTTGTTGGAAGTGAATGGTCGCGGGTATTGGGAAACGAGTGAGAGTAATTTACAGCTATTGCGGGAGTTGTATCAGGAGGTTGAGGATCGGATTGAAGGAATAGAATAGTTCTAATAAAACTTATCGAAGGGCGGGTTTTGATTTAAGACATATCTGTGAGAGCCTTTAATATTTGTCGCTAAACCCGCCCCTACAATCTGCCCCTACATTCGACCCCATTAATCTCAATCCTTACTCAGAACCTGAACCAGATATAGTCCCCACAGAATTACCAGCCTATACAACCTTGCCTACAGACTGGATGACCGACAATCCCATAATGAGGATTTTGGATGCGGCATCACCCCAGGAAGAATTAGAAGGGCAAGAAAATGCTCAGCTATCAGCTGAGTCAGAGACGATAATGCGCCAGTCTGACCCTTCTGTTCAAGAAACGCCTGAAGCAATGATACAAGCTCAAGCTCCAGAGTCCATACAGCGTGAAGACAATGAAAATGAGGGCTCAGGAGTAAACTTTGATTACAACCTCTTACCGCCAAAAATGAAGCTGTCTCTGGGTCAATTTAACTTAGGTGCTAATACAAGTTCAGCCCAACTAGGATATGGACAAGGACCATGGAATGCCCAGTTAGGCTATAACTATGGCAGCGACATCTTTGCTGGTGGCAGTTACGGAGATTTTTCCGGAAAATTCGGTTTTAACCCTGGGACGGAAGTGTTTTCTTTGGGTGGCTCCTATAATCAGTTTAACTTTGGTGCCAATGCAGGACTCAACGGTAGTGTAGGCTTAAACCTGGGTTATGGCAGTCCTCTGTTACCTATGCCAAATCAACTTGGTGAAAAAATTTATGCTGGAGAAGCAGGGTTGCGGGGTATTGTTTCTGGTTTACCAGGTGCATTGAACGATCCGATGGGATTTTATCGCTCCCAAGGGGATAATATCGATAGTGTAAAGTCTACCTATGGGCTGTTAAGTCAGATTGCCGGACAGCAAAATTCTGGGCAAAACTTTGGTGCGGGATTAAATATGAGTTATGGATCAGATACAGGATTTTATCTTGGTGCTGGATTACAAGGACGGTTTTAAGGACTTAACTATCTTTTGTCACTCTGGGAAAAGTAAAATCTTAGCCAAATGATGAAAGTCATACCCCCTAGACAATTTAGCGATCGCAAACTGATAGAAACTCATTCTTTAGCCTAAATCATAGAAATCTTTCTGTGTAAGGGTTTCAGATTTTGCTATGACAAGAGTGACAGAAGAGGGATAAAGGAACGTAGGTGCAACAATGCTAATAGCAACAGGAGGAAAGCATGATCGCTCCCACTAATCCCAGCCGCATCACAATTCCGCCCTTAGAAAATGGGGACTTACTCACCCGTGCCGAATTTGAGCAGCGCTATACAGCCATGCCCGAGATCAAAAAAGCCGAACTGATCGAAGGAATTGTTTATATGGCTTCCCCTCTGCGCTTTGAACCTCATGCGGAACCCCACGCTCGCCTCATAACTTGGCTCGGCCTCTATGCTGCTTTCACTCCGTATACTCGCATCGGCGATAACCCTACGGTGCGCCTGGATGTGGATAACGAACCCCAACCTGATGCTGTAGTCCTCATTGATGCCCAACACGGCGGTCAAACTCGGCTCAGCGATGATGGCTACATCCTCGGCGCACCGGAACTCGTGGCTGAAATTGCTGCCAGTACCGCTACTATAGATCTACGGGACAAAAAGCGAGTTTATCGCCGCAATGGAGTCAAAGAATATCTGGTCTGGCAGGTAATAAATCGTCGCCTCGATTGGTTTGAAGAGCAGGAGGGAGAATACATTTCTCTGACTCCTGATGCCGAAGGAATTATCCGCAGCCGAGTTTTTCCGGGGTTGTGGCTGGCTGTTTCAGCACTCTTGAACGGGGATATGCCCGAAGTTATTGCTACACTCCAAACCGGGTTTACGAGTACCGCGCACCAAGAGTTTGTCCAACAGTTAGCTACGTTCTCAAACCCCAATTCCTAAATTGGATTTCCTCTATTCTTTAAGTTAAAAGTTGTAAGCCGATCGCGGGATTGATTTAACCTAAGTTACTGCTGGGGTATGATGAGGGCTGGAATTATGTGATCGCGTGAGAGCAGGTTTATGTTGTTAATTTGAGGGCTGGTTATGAATGGGGAAACTGAGTTAGTGGCGGTGGGTGCTGGGCTTTACGAGCAGGATTTTTGTTTGTGGTTGGAGCAAACGGCTAAGCTGTTACAGTCGGGGAGGTTTTCTGAGGTTGATGTTGCGAATTTAGTGGATGAAATTAAGGCAATAGGTCGGAGCGAACGGCGGGCGGTTGAGAGTATTTTAGAGGTGATTTTGATGCACTTGCTTAAATATCGTTATCAACCAGAGCGACGGTCAAGGAGTTGGCTTTTGACGCTGTTTGAACACCGCAAGCGGATGGAGAGGCTTTTTAAGGATAGTCCTAGTTTAAGACGGTATTTTGAGGAGGTTTTTGGGGAGTGTTATCAAAATGCTCGGCAAATGGCGACGATTGAAACGGGGTTGGAGTTAGAGGTTTTTCCGGTTGAGTCGCCGTTTGGTATTGAGGAGGTTTTAGCTGTTGATTTTTTGCCTTTGAGTGAGGGGGAAGTAGCTAGTAACGAGTAGAGGAAATTCGAGTACAGCCGAATACGTTGCTACGAAAGCGCAGCGCTACCTATACATAAAATCACAAATATCGTCACTTAACTTTGAAGCAAATTTCCGCAAGATTGTTTCATCAAAAATTGTGTTTCCGGGAATATCTTTGAAAAATTCTTCTATCGTTTTTTCGTAACTGCTCACAGCAAACAGCCTCTAAGGGTTTCAGATTTTGCTCTGACGAGAGTGACAGAAGAGGGATATTATATATTTTTTTACAACCTAATGTAATCACTAGTTGACAGTTACTTCATAGTTTAAAGTACCTAACCAGGGGGTTCCTGGCATCCGGCAGGGCTTAAATTTTACTCCATCCAAGCCAGCATTTTTAATTAGATGACTTAGAAAATGCAGAGAGCCTTGCAGAACATCAACTCGATTGGGTTTGACCAAGGCTTTTAAATCTAATTGCGATGGAGATTGCCACTGACTTTTAAACGACTTCACTAAATCTGGGGCATTGGACAAACTTATGAATGTGAAGACAGCCTTGGCAATTTCATCTTCAACATCAGCAGGATTTTGAAGTTGTTTGCCTGCGATAATTCCTCTCAAACGTTTCTGGATAAATGTTCTGACGTGCTGGGCATAAGAAATGGCATTATACTTATCTATAGCTTGGAAAATAGTAGGTGAGCTACCCGAATTAATCATAGCTCCAACGACCCAAGCAGCTATATCTGCCGTATAGTCTGAATCTTTAGCAAAGCGCTCTAAGGCTTCTGCTAATGTTTGGTTGGACATGTCATTCTGCTTGGCCTGATAGGCAACGATCGCAGAGCCAATATCTCCAGCCCAGGACGTATGATCGGCACTCCAGCTGGTTAAATCTGACCAGGAGGCTCCTGGTTGATTGATTTGGTCAGACAGAGATGCTATAAAATGGCAGAAGTCTGTCAACTTGCCGCTTAATATCACCTCCCGATCGAGTTTCCCCTCCAGTTCTCCTGGAATATAGTCTTGGTGATACCCAGTAGCCATGCTCCACAACCGAGTAGTGTAGTGTTTTCTGGTATAACCGCGAAGTTTATTCGCAATTTCATAAGCGGACTTGTCAGGATGTTCAGCTTCAATTTTGGAGATAAATTGCAGGAGGGCTTCTAGTTCAGACATGGATTTATATGGATGGAAAATAGGGAAAGAGAGAGGATAAAGAGTAATTTTCATCCATTTGCTTTGGGATCTGCGGAGTTCCGATAAAATAATCTACATGAAAAAATAGCAGTATTCCGGAAAATTGAGAACAATCGCTACTGAATTGGCACCCCAAGGACTGACAAAATGTAAGATAAACCCAACAGCCTCACAATAGCGTATGGTGAAGTCAACGAACGAACAAACAGATAGTACTGATAGTAAAGTTTTTGACCGCGATTGGGTAGCTTACTATAACGCGGTTGAAGGCCGTCCGCCGCGAGATACATTATTGGCAGCGTTAGAGCGTTTTGAGGCAGAGGGATCAGAGGCTATTTCCAGGTTGGCCGTTGACCTTGGTTGCGGAGATGGCCGGGATACGGTGGAATTATTAAAACGAGGTTGGCGGGTTTTGGGGATTGATGGGAGCCCTGAAGCGATCGCTCGTTTATTGAGTCGTCCTGAGGTGATGGGTAAGCCTCTCGAAACCCAAGTTAACCGTTTTGAAACCGTCGTTTTACCGCCAGCAGCGGATTTAATAAATGCTAGCTTTTCCCTGCCGTTTTGTCCCCCGCAGGATTTTCCCAGCTTATGGCAAAAGATTGTTAATTGTTTAGTGCCGGGAGGACGTTTTTGCGGTCAAATTTTTGGCGATCGCGACTCTTGGGTAATTTATCCTTCTATCAACTATCATACTCGCGAACAGGTCGATGTATTGCTCCAACCCTTTGAGGTTGAAGCTTTTGAGGAGGAAGAGCATCCAGGAAAAACCGCGTTGGGTGAAGACAAACACTGGCACATTTTTCAAATTGTCGCAAGGAAGCGGTAGAGGATAGAAGCTGTTCCCATTAAGATCTGGGTAAACCCATTCCCCTTCGGCTA
>DNXU01000003.1:9776-18008 GCA_003505715.1 Cyanobacteria bacterium UBA8803
CCTATTCCCTATTCCCCATTCCCGACTCCCTATTCCCCAGCACCTAACATTTTCAGCGTAGATTTCTGAGCTGCGGTTAAACCTGTAACACCAGTAATCTTCATCCCTTCATAAGGTCTGGGAACTTGCAGTGTCTTCAGGCAATCGCCGTCCGGCACTGCCTGCCACAGCTTAATTGTTTCATCTTGACTGCAACTGGCAAGAATTTGCCCGTCAGGACTATAGGCAAGGAACCTGACCCATTTGTGATGTCCTTGCAGAATTCGGCAACAATTTTGTCCCCAGACTGACCAAAGTTTCACCACTCCATCAGCACCACTGGTGGCAAAAATTTCCCCATCCGGAGCAAAAGCTACGGACAATACGGGGCCGTTATGAGCCTTTAAGGTTTGCTGGCAGCTGCCAGTACTGACCTGCCACAGTTTGACCGTACCATCAGCGCTGCCACTAATAACAATTTGCCGATCCGGACTAATAGCACAAGCTCGAATCCAGCTCTTATGGCCTACTAAAGTGGTGAGACAACGACCTCCAGACACATCCCAAAGCCGGATCGTTCGATCCTGACTGCCACTGGCAAGGAGTTGGCCATCCAGACTCAGGGTAATTGACCAAACACCACCACTATGTCCTTGCCAGGTTTGGCGGCATTCACCACCAGTCACATCCCAGAGTTTGATCGTTCCGTCCAAACTGCCGCTAAATACAGTTTGCCCATCTGGACTAAAGATAACTGAAAACACGGCCTCCCGATGGCCTTTGAGCATTCGCAGTTGTTGTCCTGTGTGAGTATCCCACAATCGCACAGTTCGGTCTTCGCTACTGCTGGCCAGAAGTTGGCCGTCCGGACTGAACGCTACCGACCAAACCCAACTAGTATGTCCCTGCCAACTTCCCAGATACTCGCCCGTTCTGCTATCCCACAGGCGAATCATGCGGTCTTGACTGCCACTGGCTAGCAGGGTGCCTTGAGGACTGAACGCTACCGACCAGACACCATTACTATGTCCCTGTAAGGTTTTTAAACAGTGATTGTTACTAGTTTCCCACAGCCGCACCGACTGATCTTCACCGCCACTTGCCAACAACCCTGTAGATGCTCCTAAAGTTGCCACTGCTTCGATCACAGGACTAAAAGCCACTGCTGAAATCCAACTGCTGTGTCCATGCAAAACTCTCAAAACTTCACCTGTCTGGTAGTTCCAGAGTCGTATCGATTGGTCATCGCTGCCACTAGCAAGGGTTTTGCCATCAATACTAAAAGCAACTGTCCGGATCTGTTGAGAATGTCCTCGCCAAGTCTTGAGACATTTTCCCTTAGTAACGTCCCAGAGTTTAATAGTGCGATCGCTACTGCTGCTAGCCAGGAATTGACCATCGGGACTGAAGGCAACTGACCAAACTCGGCGATGGTGTTCCTGCAAAATTTGCACGCATTCACCGCTATTGACATCCCACAAGCGCACCGTACTGTCAGAACTGCCACTAGCTAGCAGGTAACTGTTGGGACTGTTCCCCGTAGAGATGTTCCGCCGGAACGTCTCTACAGGCGAAAAGGCGACCGAACGCACCTCATCTGTATGTCCTGGTAAAACCCTAGAGAGTTGACCCGTTTTAACATCCCAGACTCTCACTAAGCGGTCTTCACTGCCAGTCGCTAAAAGACGACCATCGGGACTAAAGGAAAGGGAAAAGACTCGGTCAGTATATCCCTGTAGGGTTTTTAGGCATTGCCCGGTATGAATATCCCATAAATGCACGGCATGATTAGCACTGCTGGCCAGGATGCGACCATTAGGACTGAACGCCACTGACCAAACCCAACCCTCATCGACTTTGTAGGTTAACAGTTGTTTGCCATCTGCAACTTGCCAGATGTGAATCTCATGATTGACATCTCCAGTGGCTAATAGCTTGCCATCAGGACTGAATGCCACCGATAAGACCTGACTGAAGGTTTCTTTAAAAACGGATTTGGCCAGATCTGCCCCAGCAAAATTGACATTATGGAGATTGATCTGACCCAAATCAGCTTGCCAAACAGTGAGATGAGAGAAATCCCAACCGCTAAGGTCTGCCTGAAGCTGGCCAAGCAGGTTGAGGACGTTCCCGCCGACATAACCAGTTGCTTGAGGAGGCTGGCCGCGAAGCTGGGATAAAATTTGCTGAAATCGCCTTTGCAGTTTTTCTTTACTGCTGACATTGAGCAGCCTATCGACAACGGGCTTAAGAATTAGACGAATTTGAGTTTCCCGAATATAATCTTTAGCCTGCGCCTTAATTAAAGCATGAGTTTTAAACAGAAGAAGAGGCAATCGTAAATTAGAATTCCCAACTCCCAACTCCCCATTCCCCATTCCCCATTCCCCATTGCCAATCTCCTCACAAACGCATTCAATCAATCGGTCAGTCACATACTCCATGACTGCGGGTTGCAAGGTAAAACAGGCACGGCGCTTGTCAATTAGCGATCGCCTTTGGAGACAAATTAATGCTTCAATGAGATCCGCCAGAGATACTTGAGGCACAAAGTCTGCTCGCAGTTCTGATAAGGTCACGGGTTCCCGGTTAATGGCTAGCCAGTACATGATTTGTTGCTCTAGCTCTGATAAGCGATCGACCTGACTGGCTAACAAATCCCGAATATCCCCAAACACTGAAGTTCCTGCTTCTAGAACTTCCAGAAAGTTAGCAATACTGCCATCAAAACACTCTTGAATGACAGGAGCTACCATTTTTAAGGCCAAGGGATTACCTGCATAATGTTCGATCAGGATTCTCCATTGATCTGCTGAGCCAGAAAAGTCCCCTTTAACATGGAAAATCTGCTGTCCTGCCGTTGGCGGCAACCCTGTCAGTTGCAGGGAGCGGATGGGTAAGGCTTGCCCTTCGATAGCAGCGATGCCTCTTGGTTTCTCCCGACTAGTTAGCACGATCGCACTTTGATGATCTGTTTCTCCCAGGCATTTGAAGAGGCGATCGTAACCTTCATAGCCAGTTTTATAACCACCACCGCTATCTCCAGGTTGCATAATAGTCTCACCGTTATCGAAGATAACCAAACAGCGATAGGTGCGCAAGTAGTCCAGGAGATGGTACAGGCAACTGTCGATACGATCGGGTAATTCTGGAGGTGGTTGATGAGAAAAACACTGGATCGGATCGGTGAGAAGATCCCGAAGCAGTGGAGCATGGCGGAGACTCCGCCACAGCAGATAGTCAAACTCACCCTGGATCTGCTTGGCTAGGGCGATCGCTAACGAGGTTTTCCCAATACCACCCATGCCAAACATGCCAACCAAGCGGCACCTGTCTTGTAAAATCCACCGTTTCAGAGTCGTTAGTTCTTCCTGACGGCCATAGAAAACGGATAGATCGGGAGCATCTCCCCAGTCGGTTCGATTCGGGATCGAGATGGCAGGGGATTTGGTAACGGATTTAATAGGGGGATGAGGATGCTCGATTCTGCCTTCTTGAGCCTTGCGCTTCAGGATGACCTGAATGTTCCGTTTGGTGACTTTTTCTCCTAATGCCTTAGAGAGTAGCTGCCATAGCTGAGAACCTGTCTGCTTGACGTAACCCAACTCATAGCCGGAGCTTTTGGCAATATCCTGATAGGACTGTTCTTCCCAAGCCTGCCGAAATACCGTCATTTGCAGTTGGCTCAAACGTTCTTGCGTTAAGGATTTTTCGACAATCAGCAGTGCTTCTTCTGTATTCATAAACGCCCTGTTCAGGTAGCAGTCTACCCGTTACAGAAACGACGCTATCGGCTCCTACCAAATCCAGGTCTGTGACCACTTTTTCACTAAATCTTGTAGAGACGTTCCGGCGGAACGCCTCTACTAAAACCTACAAGATGGTTTTACGAAGGGATTTAGTATCGCCAATCTTACAAGTTTTTCACACCCCTACTCTGTTACTTTGATAACACAATTAAACTTCCCGACCTGCTGAAGCGCTCGGTCGAGGATTTCAGTAGCCCTAAGATTTTTACAAAACTCCTTTAGAACTAGGAATCATACCAGCGCGACGAGGATCGATTTCCACCGCCATCCGCACGGCTCTTGCAAATGCCTTGAACGTTGCTTCAATAATATGGTGGGAGTTAATACCATCGAGTTGGCGGATGTGCAGAGTCATCTGACTATGATTGACTAAGGCGACAAAAAACTCCCGGACTAGTTGAGTGTCGTAAGTGCCAACCCTTTGGGTGGGAATCTCTAAGCCGTAACTGAGGTGAGGGCGTCCGGAAAAATCTAGGGCAACCTGAACCAACGCCTCATCTAAAGGTGCAAGAAAATGACCGAAGCGGACAATTCCTTTGCGATCGCCTAACGCTTTGCCTAATGCCTGTCCCAGGGTAATGCCTACATCTTCATTAGTATGGTGGTCATCAATTTCTAAATCACCAGTGGCTTTCACCTCCAAATCAATCAGTCCGTGAGAGGACAATTGATGCAGCATGTGATCTAAAAACGGGATGCCCGTGGCAGCCGTGCAGATACCTGTACCATCTAAATTCAAGCTGACTTGCACATCCGTTTCCCCAGTAGTACGGCTAACAGTTGCCGTCCGTACCGGAAACGTTGGCTTGAGAGTTTGGGTGTCGATGACCTGGCGATCGCTGATTTGCATAGCCGCTGCTGATTGGAAGAACACCATCCCTTATTGTCTCATAGTCTTAATGGGGGTAGCAGCTCAGACTGGCTGAAATTTCTGAAACTGGCATGTTACAGTTATCACTAAATGCTGGCGATAACAACCTACTTAATGAGTAAGGAGAACACGACCATGCCAGAAACTCAGGGTCTATTACGGACGTTTGGTGAAGTCTACGATAATCCAGTCTTACTGGAGCATAGTGTCACTGCACCTGTTTGCGAAGGGCTAAACATTGCTTTGGCGAGTTTTCAAGCTCTTTACCTGCAATACCAAAAACATCACTTTGTCGTAGAAGGTGCAGAGTTCTACTCGCTGCACGAGTTCTTTGAGGACAGCTACGAACAAGTACAAGGCCATGTCCATGATATTGGGGAACGGTTAAATGGACTGGGAGGCGTTCCTGTAGCTAGCTTTAGCACGATGGCACAATTATGCTGCTTTACTCCAGAAGCCGATGGGATGTTTTCATCCCGCCAAATGGTCGAAAATGACTTGGCTGCGGAGCAAGCTATGATTCAGTTGATTCGCCGTCAAGCAGGGCAAGCAGAGAGTTTAGGCGATCGCGCTACCCGCTATTTGTACGAACAAATCCTCTTGAAAACTGAGGAACGAGCCTATCATCTCAGCCATTTCCTCGCCCATGACAGTTTGACATTGGGTTTTGTGCAGAGAGCTAACAATTAATATTTTGTTATTCGTTGTTGGTTGTTGGTTGTTGGTTCTTTGTTAGGAAGCAACTCACCAATGTTTGCCCTCATCCCCTAACCCTTTCTGCCAAGCTTGGCAGAAGGGGAATTAGCAAGCTGGAAATTGATATCACTTCCGGTTGCAACCTAGGTGGTTTGTAGTATACCAGCTTCGTGGCATCTGAAGAGGCTTGCCAACCACTGAAGTGGTTACTACAAACCTTTTTATGAACGTGTTTATACAAGTCCAATGCTACCAAACATCGCATAACTCCCCCAACTCCCTCACCCCCTCACCCCCTCATCCCCTCACTCCCTCAGCTCCCCAAATTTTCTCTATTGACAATAAATCAGCCCTAAGGGGGTAGGGGGGTGAGGGCAAAAATGGTGATACCACTTAGTATAACACTGATGTGGAGAAATTAGTTATAAATTTGCAACACTTACTCTATGACCACTTACGTTACCAAAAAAAAGCGCCCCGGCAACAACAACCAAGGGCAGAAATCTATAAAACTTTCAACTTTTTATAAAATACCATGGTTTACAATAAATCTATTTACGTGTTTTCAACGAAATTAGAAAATTCAATAGTTCCCTACCTCTACCAAAAGGATTTTTCAGCAAGCCCTAATTGGCTTAACCCCTTCAAGCACAGGTATGACGCGACCGATGGCTTGAGTATCTTTGTACCCTAGGGCAACAAGAGAACGCTGGCAATCGACCGCTCGGTCAGCCGGAATACTGGCTAACAAACCGCCAGCTGTTTGTGGGTCGAAGAGTAAAGGATAATTGGGGCGATCGCATACCTGAGACAGATTACTAATCCAACGGGATGCCCGTAAATTCTGCGGTTGGAGGGAGCTGACAATTCCGATATCCAGCATTTCTCGCACACCTGCTAAGGAGGGTATCGCCTCTAGATCTAATTCCACCCCTACCTTTGAGGCCCGTACCATTTCCAGCAAATGTCCCAACAGCCCAAAACCTGTAACATCCGTACAGGCTGTGGCTCCATGTGCCATTAATACCTTAGCTGCCTCCTGATTAGATAACACCATGGCAGATACCGCCCCGTCAATCCACCGACCTTTTGCTTGCTGCCGCATATCCGCAGCGAAGAGAATACCCGTACCTAAGGCTTTAGTCAGAACCAATACTTGACCAGGTTCCATCCCCCTTTTGCGCAACAGGCGATCGCGAGTAACCAAACCATTACAAGATAAGCCAAATGCTAATTCAGCACCTTCTGTAGTGTGACCTCCGACTAAAGAAGTTTGAGCCTCAGAAAGTACTTTCATAGCACCGCATAGCAGTTGATAGAGGGTTTCCTCAACTTTTTCTTCAGTAGCATAAGGAACTGTGACCACAGCTAGGGCACTTTGAGGTGTGGCTCCCATGGCAAAAATATCGCTCAAGCAATGATTGGTAGCAATTTGGCCAAAGGTGTAAGGGTCATTAATCAAGGCGCGAAAATAATCAACCGTATGCACCATGAGTTGACCCACTGGTACTTCCACCACTGCGGCATCATCCGGTGTTTCCAACCCTAGGATAATATCGTCTCGTGCCGTTATTGGATATTCGACTTGCACCCGTTGCAAGACTCGCTCTAGGGTAGTGCTACCAACTTTAGAACCGCAACCTGCACAGTGCATTTGGTTATTAGTTGTTAGTTTTTGGTTGTTGGTGACAATTGGCTGCTGACTACTAACCCTTGCCATGGGCGGTAAGTTTTGGAATCGATCCATGAACTTGCGGTCAATATAGTCTTTCCAGCGCCAGAGTAGGGGAGATTGCCAGCCAAAGGGGCCCCAGGAAGCGATCGCATTACCATCACCCGTGCCAATTAAGCTTAGGTAAAGTTTTTGGGGTTGGTAGAATTGCAGGGGTTGACAGAGGGCGATCGCTCTGAGATTTGCAAATAACGGTTTCCCCTGGCGCACGGCAAATACCCCTGCTTTGGGACGGGGGTGATTAACCATAGTAGCGATATCACCAGCAGCAAAGATGTGGGGATGAGAGAGGGATTGCAACGTATCGCTGACCAAAATAAAGCCTTTTGAGTCGGTCTGCAATCCGGATGCTTTAATCCAGTGGGGTGCAGAGGCTTGAGTTACCCAAAATATATAGTTGCAATCTACAACTAAACCCGACTCACAGCAAATTTTATCCGGTAGCACTGCACAGACAGTTTCCCCTAAATAGAGCTGAATCCCCCGATTAATTAGAATATTCTGGAGGCGTCGGCGTACCCAGCGATTATGATCGGGCATGAGTTCAGCACCACGATCGAATAAATGGATTTTGACTTGTGAGTTTTGACTTTTAACTTTCAGCAACCTCTGTTGCATCGTCATTGCCAATTCCACCCCACCAGCACCACCACCCACAATACCGATAGAAAGGGTTTTTGCAGGATGCTGGCCAAATTCTGCCAGGATCTGATCCCATTTGCTCAAGAATTCAGCAACTGGCTTAGCAGGAATTGCATACTCAGCAGCACCTGGAACTAATTCCTGAGCGGGAGTACTACCAATATCAATAGACAGCAAATCAAAGGCAACGGGTGGGCGATTGGCACAAATTACTTTATTGTTGTCTAAATCAAGACCGATTGCCCCATCTAGATATAGTTGAGCTTGAGCAAATTGGCCAAGGCGTCGCAAATCAATGTGGCATTGGTCAAAATCGTAGAACCCAGCAACATGACCGGGTAACATCCCGGAATAAGGAGTATGGCAAGTGTTGCTAATCAGCGTCAGACGCAATCCAGGTAGGGATTTCATGCCAAACATCAACAGAGCGATCGCGTGCGTATGACCGCCGCCAATTAGCACTAGGTCTTTGACAATGAGATGACTCGCCTGCTGCATGTTAC
>DNXU01000003.1:18119-18362 GCA_003505715.1 Cyanobacteria bacterium UBA8803
GGATGAGGGATGAGGGATGAAATTATGGTAATTGGTTTTATTGGGGTAAACTCAATCTCGGCAACTCTGAGCAGAGGTATTAACACTAGCAAGAAGTGTGCAATTTATCATATTTTACAGGAAACCAACAATAGAGAATTCTTAACCTGATGCTGTTCCCTATTCCCTATACCCTATCAGCTTAACCGATCGCCATAGCTCCAAGAGCGCCATCAGATAAAACCAACAACCAGCAACCAACAA
>DNXU01000319.1:0-729 GCA_003505715.1 Cyanobacteria bacterium UBA8803
TCCCTCATCCCTCATCCTTCAAAGAAAGATTCTTTCTCCTTGATCTGTGAAGCGCACTTCCTTAATCTTTAATTGGGGGTTTGCGGTTAGGGTTTTGCGCAAGCTGCCGAATAGGGCAAATTGTTCGCATTGAGACAGAGAAACAAACTGCCGCTTGGAATCTGGGGATAAGCGAAAATCAATAGTGGCGATACCACGGTTGGCATCAAGGTTGACGCGATATCCGGCTAGATCGAAGTCACTAGAACTGGCTCGTTCTAACAGTTTACCCACAGCAGCATTCACAGGACTGTTAGCTGCAACAGCTACCTTTTCCGGAACTAGAGTCTCGCACTGGCTGTCAACATAGTAGATATTGAGGGCGATCGTTTTGGTAGCCTTAGCTATAGCTGAGTTTTTGTTGGTCTTCACCTCTTCTGAGGGAGTGGGGGTTTGATGTTCGGGTTCAGCGATCGCGGGTTTGGTATCCGTTGATACGACCCCTGGATCGCCCCCACTAGTAGCGATGAGATTATAGGTACTGAAACCAGCAGCAATTATGCCAATAGCTAGAGGAGCTAGATAAACTTGAAAGGTTTTCATATAAGCTGCTTTTAAAACTGTGGTTCTAGCCGTTGCAGTAGGCAACAGTCACATCCATCAGTATTCAAAACCGCTAACTACCCATCCGGTAAATCAACAGAAGAACTCAGGAGTCCATGAGTTTAGCCTCTATTAGTACCCACCTTG
>DNXU01000319.1:969-3477 GCA_003505715.1 Cyanobacteria bacterium UBA8803
GTGAATACGACACAGTCTTACAAACGGCTGCTAGCTGTCGAGAAGTCCTATCCCGACGGACGAAAAAGGTTCCTGCCTTGCAAGGCCAAGTAGTTGCTAATCTATTTTTTGAACCATCGACTCGTACTCGCAATAGTTTTGAATTGGCGGCCAAACGCCTAAGTGCTGATACGCTGAGCTTTGCACCGGGGACATCGTCTCTGAGTAAGGGAGAAACCATCCTCGATACAGCGAAAACCTATTTGGCTATGGGAACGGACATGATGGTTATTCGCCATCGCGAGGCGGGAGTACCTCAAGCGATCGCCACTGAGATGGATCGCCTCGGTAGCCGGGTAGCTATCCTCAACGCCGGGGATGGACAGCACGAACATCCTTCCCAAGGGTTGCTGGATTTGTTTACAATCTGTTCTCTGTTCGATCCAGACCATCCAAAAATAGAAGTATTGCAGGGCAAAAAAATCGCCATTGTGGGAGATATTTTACACTCGCGAGTCGCCCGATCCAATATTTGGAGTTTAACGGCAAGTGGTGCCGAAGTTCATNNGACCTGTTTACCCTCACCTCCCTCTTAAACTTTGAGTATCCCCGTCTCAAACTCCTCACTGATAAAAAGATTGCCATTGTCGGGGATATCCTACATTCACGGGTGGCTCGTTCTAATATCTGGAGTCTCACCGCTAGTGGTGCCGAGGTGCATCTAGCTGGACCGGCCACGCTCCTGCCTAAATTATTTGCTGATTATGGCAAACTAGATAGAGAATTTGGCCATAACGAAAATAGCCAAACCACAGAGACATCTCCAATCNNTCAATCGCAAGCTATTCCTCCATTGGGATATCGAACCTGCACTCAAAAATGCTGATTTCGTCATGACCTTGCGCCTGCAAAAGGAACGCATGACTGCCCATTTGTTACCGAGTTTGCGAGAATATCACCAGCATTATGGAATTACCCGCGATCGCTTAAAACTGTGCCAGCCTGGAGTCAAGGTATTACACCCAGGCCCTGTCAATCGGGGTGTTGAAATTAGCTCCGATTTAATGGATGACCCTGAATTTAGCTTGATTTCGGAACAGGTGACCAGTGGTGTAGCTGTACGGATGGCTCTGCTTTATCTCATGGGCAGTGGCAAGTCTTAAACCTAGTATCCAGTATAAACGTCCCTAATTTTTCCAGTATCCAGGGCGACCCAATAAATTCTAATCGTGTCCACATAATCCCAAACAGCGGGTCGCCCCTACAGTAGATATAGGGGAAAAGCGATCACTTTGTTTGGATAACTTACTACTACGCCATTAACCATTATATAACTGGAATCTCAACAATTAACTCTGTTCCTTTCCCTAAGGCTGAAACACACTGGAGCTGGCCCTTATGGTTTTCCACCACAATCTGATAGCTAATTGCTAATCCTAAACCAGTACCACTACCGACAGGCTTGGTAGTAAAGAATGGGTCAAATATTTTCTGTTGCACTGCTTCACTCATGCCAGGGCCATTGTCAGCAATCCGGATAACTAAAGAGAGAGCGGGAGATAATTCTGACCCATTCCCCATTCCCCATTCCCTATTCTCTATCTCAGTACGAATGGTAATAATACGCGGCGCAGGTTGGCTTTCCAGGGCATCGATCGCATTGCTCAGCAGATTCATAAACACCTGATTCAACTGGCTACCATCACAAATCACAGGTGACAGTTGACCGTACTCTTTAATCACCTGAATCTCCGGGCGATCGCCATCTGCCTTTAGTCGGTGTTGCAAAAGAAGTAAAGTGTTATCAATACCTTCATGGATATCTACAGGTTGCTGGTCGGATTTACTCACTCTGGAAAAGCTGTTAAGCGAGCGGACAATCTTCTGAATGCGCTCCGTTCCCACCTGCATCGAATTCATCAGTTTTTCCCAATCTTGTACTAGAAAATCCAAATCGATTTTGTCAGCTAAGTGATGAATTTGGGGAGCTGGGCTGGGGTAAGTTTCTTGGTAGGTTTCAATTAAGTGAATCAAGTCTTCAAAATATTGACGGGCAACAGCGAGATTGCCGTAGATAAAGCTGACAGGATTGTTGATTTCGTGGGCAACTCCAGCTACCATTTGCCCAAGGCTCGACATTTTCTCAGCCTGGATGAGTTGAGTTTGGGTGCGTTTTAACTTGTCCAAGGCGAGTTCTAGCTGAATTGCTTTGTCTCGTTCTCGTGCCTCTGATTGCCGGAGGGCTTCTTCTACTTGTTGGCGATCGCAAATTTCCTGTTTTAGCAGTGCATTCTGTTCGCTCAGTTGCTTAGAAAGCGAATGAACAGCCAATTGGCTCTTGACACGAGCTAAAACTTCTGCTGTCTGAAAGGGCTTGGTGATGTAGTCTATACCACCAACATCAAAAGCCTTGACCTTATCCCACACATCATCAAGAGCGCTGATAAAAATCACCGGAATCTTAGCAGTAGTCGGGTCAGCTTTAAGAGCTGCACAGACCTCATAACCATTCATCTGGGGCATATTGAT
>DNXU01000319.1:3508-4659 GCA_003505715.1 Cyanobacteria bacterium UBA8803
CTGAGAGCTAGCTGTCCGCTAATCACTTTCCGAACTTTATACCCATGCTCGCTCAACATCGCAGCAAGAAGGCGCAGGTTGTCCGGTGTATCGTCAACTACGAGGAGATCTGCTAAGGGTACTGATGCCTGATTACTATTCATAGGAAAGGGAAAAGGGAACAGGGAACAGGGGACAATTGATCGCTGATAACTGATTGCTGCTTGAACTCCTGAACTCTTGAACTCCCAAACTCCTGAACTCCTGTATTCTTTTGTTCAGACAAACTTACTATCATGACCCGATCCCTGCCCTTCTGTTAAATCGATGAGTTGATCCAGACGAAAGTTATCGATCAACTCTCTCAAACTGTGACGCAATGAGCTGTGTTCTGAGGGAATTTGCTCAATCAGCTGGTTCATCAGCTCATCATCAGCGTAGAGAGCTGCTTGATGAAGCTGAGCTACCCAGGGAGTAGGCATGAAAGCTAGAACCTCTGGAGTCAGTTCCTCCCTAGAGACGTTCTGGTGGGATGTCTCGCCAGATGAAGTAGATGCTTGTTGCTCTTCATAAAGATAACGTATTCCTAAATAATGAGCCATTTTTTCTAGCAGCACATTCTCTTGGCATGGTTTGGGTATAAAGTCGTCACAACCTGCTCTTAAAATAGCTTCTCTTTGCTCCTCAAAGGCACTGGCGGTAAGTGCAATAATTATAGTTTTCTGACCTTTTGGGGTGCGTTTAATCTGTCGGGTTGCCTCATACCCATCCATAACAGGCATGAGGATATCCATCCAAATCAAATGGGGTGACCAACTCTCCCACAGCGCCACCCCTTCTTGACCGTTCACCGCCGTGCGTATCTCGAATCCTAACGGTTCCAGAAACTTAACTAGTAGTTGACGGTTCTCTGGTACATCCTCAACGATCAGAATTCGATAGGATGGTTGGTTAGGCTCTAAGCCAACGATCCGCTTTTGGTAGGATATTGATTTTTCATCCGCTGAAGTGGCCAAGCTAACCTGAATATCAAATGTAAAAATAGTCCCTTGATTTAAAACGCTGCTAACGGTAATATTTCCCCCCATCAGGCGCACATATTGCTGACTGATTGCCAGACCTAAACCAGTTCCTTCCATCGACTGACGACCTGTTTGAGTTTGCACGAAGGG
>DNXU01000319.1:4845-9593 GCA_003505715.1 Cyanobacteria bacterium UBA8803
GGTTGGTGGTTGGTGGTTGGTTTGTGGTTGTTGGTTATGTAATTTTTCCATTGTCCACTCCCCAGTGCCTAATCCTAGGCGCAGTGTCACGCTACCGGTTTTGGTAAACTTGAGTGCGTTTCCTAAGAGGTTAATTAGAACTTGACGTAACTTACGTTCGTCGGTCTGGATGTATTGGGGAACGTCTGGGGTTCTTTCAAATATGAGCTGCAAGCCTTTGGAACTTGCTTTGATCTGCAACATCTCCTTGATAGAGTCAAGCAGGCGATAGAGGTCAAAGCAATTTTCATATAACGTGACTTGACCGGCTTCAATTTTAGACATTGACAAAATGTCATTGATGAGCGCCAGTAAATGCTCGCCACTGCGATTGATAATTTCCAGATATTCTTTTTGCTCTGTGGCCAAAGACCGATCGCGAACCATCACTTGGCTAAAACCAAGAATAGCGTTCAGGGGAGTGCGCAGTTCGTGGCTCATTTTCGATAGAAACTGGCTTTTGGCATGGTTGGCTGCTTCAGCATCGAGTTTGGCTTTTGCTAGAGCCTGATTTTGAGTCGCAAGTTCCCGACGCCTTTGTTTCTCTTGGGTAAGGAGACTGGCTTGGGCGATCGCAATTCCCAGTTGTGCTGCTACTGATTCTAATAATGCAATCTCCCAATCTGTCCACTGACGTTGGCAGTAGTACTGATGCACCCCAATTAGACCATTTGCTTTTCCTTGATAGGAAGTACGAACTCCTAACATTGACTTTAAACCCAACTGATGGCAGGCTGATAAAGCCTCTGCTAGCAGAGGCTCTTGATCGACATCGGCACAGGCAATTGCTGAATCTTGTGATAACATGAGCTGGGCGTGAGGATTGCCAACTACCGGAACGTCTAAGCTCCAAGGCCATTCTATTCCGGGTGCCCTGTACTCGGCCACTAGGGGAATGCGAGGAATTGGGGATTCAACGTAGATGTGAACCAGACAGCGATCGACATGGAACGCCTGACCAATTTGGGTAGCTGCCGTTTGGAAGAATTGCTCTGGCTTCAAGCGCGAACGAATCTCTTGGGTAATTTTTTCTTGAAGCAAAATTCGCTGGAGTTGTTGTTCTAAGGCAGCTTTGGCCATCGTTAATTCAAGTTCGGCCTGTTTGCGATCGCTAATATCAGTGGTCGTGCCCAGAATCAGCCAAGGCTGGCTGTCGCTGGTTCTGGCAAAGATCGTCTCCCGACCGTACAGCCAGCGCCATTCCCCGTTTTTGTGCCTCATGCGGTACTCGCGCTCGCAGATATCGCCCTCTTGAGCAGTCTGAAATTGTTGGAGATGTGTCGGAAAGGCCAAGATATCCTCAGGGTGCATGACTGTGAAAAGAAATGCTGCTCCCATCTGCTCAACCTCTTGTGGCGTATAGCCCAAAATCGGGAACATTTCGCGGTTACAGTAGATAATCCGCTCCTCTATCAAGTCATAAACATACAAAATATTGGGATTCGCCTCAGCCATTGCCGAGAGCCACCGCTGGCTCTCTTGCAGTGCCGCTTCTACCTGCTTGCGTTGGGTAATATCAATCCACGAGCCGATCATCTCGATGGGGTTGCCATGCTCATCAAGCACTAACTTGACGGCATCGTAGAGCCAGCGATAGGTGCCCTGTTTGTCTAAAAATCGGTATTCACAAGCACAATGCCCCACCTCAAATATCTGGGGGAATTCGGCAAACACGCGCTCGGTATCCTCCGGATGGATATGGTCGATCCAGAAATTCTTATCCTTGATAAATTCCCTCGGCTTGTAGCCCAAGACAGCAGTAACATTTTCACTTATAAAGGTGGTACTGTAAGGCTTAGTTGTCTGGCAGCTATAAATAATGGATGGGCTAGAGGAGAGTAAATACTCTAAACGCTGTTGAGCCATCAGCAGATCTTCCTGAGCTTTCTTGCGCTCGGTAATGTCTCTTTGTACCGAGACCAAATGGGTAAATCGACCCGTCTCATCTGCAACGGGTACCATCTCAAACTCAACCCAGAACTCAGAGCCATCTTTACGATAGTTGATCACCTCTACCCGAACCGACTGCCACCCTTGCAATGCTTGGCGAATTCTTCTGAGTTGATTGCGGTCTGTTTTTTCACCGTGTAAGAGGCGGGGCGTTTTACCGATAACTTCTTGGGGCAAATAACCCGTCATGCGGGTAAAGGCTTCATTGACATAAATAATCTTGGGCCCTGGAAAACCAATCGGTTCGGCTTCGGTGATTAGCACAGCCTCATTGACATTCACGACTACTGACTCCAACAGGCGCAAGCGTTCTTCTGCCTTTTTGCGCTCGGTAATGTCACGGCCCTCTGGAATCACCAGGACGACATTGCCTGCATCATCCCGTACAGGTTTGAGGGAGAAGTCAATTGTCGCCACCCGATCCCCTGCTCCCCTTACGTCAACTTCATAACGCACCAACTCCCCGTTCGCAGCACGAGCGATCGCCTCCTTTAACTGTGTCTGTTTGGGAGATAGAGGGACAGAGGCAGCAGGGGAGTAACAGATTAGGGGCACAATATTGGTTAGCTCTGCCTGACTCTTGCTCTTTTTATACGGATTTGCATTCAAAGAGATAACTTTCTCTTCTCCAGCTTCCTCAGCTTCCTCCCTCCACCACAGAGCATCCCAAAACGGGCGTCCAACAATATCAACGTGCTGAATATCAGCGAAGTCTAACGCCGTCTGATTGGCTTCGATGAGCGTGCCGTCCGGTGTCAGTAATCCTGTAAACTGAAAGGCATTGTTAAAAATGGCTCGGAAGCGCCGCTCGCTTTCTTTGAGCGCCATTTCACGCAGCTTGCGATCGTTGATGTCTTCGAGAATGGCAACGGTAAACTGAAATTCTCCTGCCAGATTGCGAACGGCTGACACTGTTAAACGTCCCCAAAATAACTCACCATTCTTGCGGATATATCGCTTTTCAATTTGGAAGGAGTCTCGAGAGCCGTTAATCACTTCTTGAGTAAGGCTGAGGTCGATGGTTTGATCTTCGGGGTGAGTGATGTTGGCAAAATCTTGGGATAGCATTTCAGCTTCGTTGTACCCTAAGAAGGCTTCGAGAGTAGGATTGGCTTTGATTAGCCTGCTATCAGCGTCTGTTAACCCAATCCCGATCGCCGCATTCTCAAAGATGCCCCGAAATTGTGCCTCACTTTCTTTGAGCGCCGACTCCGTCTGCTTGCGATCGGTAATGTCACGGAATGTCACTGTGAGGCCATCGCCCAACTTAACCGCCACAATGAACAGCCAAGCTTGGATCGTTTTATGACTATAATATATTTCGGTCTGTAGGGGTTCTCCAGTTTCAACCACGCGAACATACCGATCGAATAAATCCGTTTCTAGATCCCCCGGCCTTTCCATCAGTAACTGCTTGCCTGCTAGCTCGCTTTCTGGGCGGCCCACGAGCTTTTCAGCTGCCGGGTTGAGCAAAAGCCACTTGAAGTCGATAATCTTTCCCTGAGAGTCCCGGATGGCCGCCAAAGCAGCAATGCCATCCAAAGAGCTGTTCAGAACATCACCGAGGAGTGACTGAGATTGTTGCAGCGCCTCAGTTGCTTTTGCCATCTCGACTATTTCTTTTTGCAGTCGTTGATTGTGTTCTGCCAATTGCTTTTGTAGTTGCCCGCTCTTGATTTGATTTTCAATCCGTGCTATAAATTCTTCCGGTGCAAATGGTAGAGTAATGTAATCAACTGCTCCTACTTTTAAGGCTTTAATCTTATCCATCGAGTCAGAAAAAGCCGTTACAAAAATCGCTGGGATATCTTTTGTCCGTGCCGCAGCTTTTAGACGCCGACAAGTCTCAAACCCGTTTATTCCTGGCAGCATGACATCCAGCAGTATCAGGTCGGGGGATAAAGTTTGTAGCTTTTTTAGGCAACTTTCCCCTGTCTTCACCACCAACACCTGAAAGCCAGACTCTTGCAAGCAGCTGTACAAACTCTTAAAGTTTTGGGGGTGAGCGTTAACAACCAGAATCGAGCTGGGTTGAGTAGTTGACATTTGAGCTGTAATTGCTAATTGCAATTGCTAATTGCTAATTGTTTACTTTTTATTGTAGTTGGGAGAGAAATAATAGTAGAATGGTAGTACGATTATATCTGTGAAGCATCTATATCTGTGAAGCATCAGGAGAAAAACTGGCATGAATTCGGGAGTGAGAATGTCTGTTGCCTCTCCGATGGCGCAAGATACCAGAGATAGGTTTTCTATTACCTTAGCACCGTTATCTTTAGCAGAAGTCTATGCCCTTGCTGAAGATCCAGCTAACGGAGCAGTAGTCGTTATGAGTGGTACAGTCAGGAATCAGACTGATGGTAAGTCAGTAGTAGCTCTAGAATATCAGGCATATGAACCAATGGCGATGCAGGTGTTCGCCTCAATTGCTGCCGATATCCGCAAGAGTTGGCCTGATGTCAATCGAGTGGTGATTCACCATCGCATCAGTCGCTTGCAAATTGGAGAAATTAGCGTACTCGTAGCTGTAGGTTGTCCCCATCGATCGGAAGCATTTGCTGCTTGCAAATACGCAATCGATACCTTAAAACACAACGCCCCGATCTGGAAAAAAGAACATTGGGCAGATGGTTCCAGTAGCTGGGTCAGTATAGGAGCCTGCGAACAAGTAGGCGGAAATTGTTAAGATTGCTGGGCGGGTTTTGAGTGAAAACCTATCTGTGAAGCCCACAATATTAGTCGCTAAACCCGCCCCTACA
>DNXU01000319.1:9742-11698 GCA_003505715.1 Cyanobacteria bacterium UBA8803
ATTAGGGGTGTTGAACCGGACATGATATCACCCCATCATCCCCTCACTCCCTCACTCAACGTTTCAGAGCTTGAGCGATCGCCTCTTCCAACTCACCCTTACTTAACTCTGTTAGAATAAACACTTCTTGAAAGGTTTTCCCAGCTCTGGCAATTAGTTTAAATCCACCGCGAATGGGCACGGAAACTTTTAATTGCAACTGAGGGCTATGACTTTTAGCGCGTCCAATTACGGCAGGTGTAATAGTTTGAATGCCCCTGTAACTCGTAAGTCGTTCGAGAATCGGAATTAAACCCGGAAGGTGGGTTGAGTGGTTCCAAACTAGTCTGCCGCCATTAGAGTTGCTCATGAGATAAGTGACAAGGTCATGCTGTTTCTAAGGGAGCCATCGTTAACCCAGCACGGCTGAGTTGTTGGTGGTAGAGTTCTGCCTGTTCCTGAGGGCCTACCCAAACAATGGCCTGACCTTCGTAGTGAACCTGATTAGTCAGTTCCCAAGCGCGATCGCTAGTCATGTCAGGAATATACTTAACCAAGCAGTCGTGGACGTGATTAAAGGTGTTGAAATCATCGTTGAGAACAATCACCTTATAATTAGGATAAGGCTTATGAGTAACTTGACGAGATCTTTCAGGAGCTTGAATAGGCGCAGCAGAGATGGCGTTAAGAGCTGCTGAAATTACCATAGTCCTCTGTGGCTGAGCGAGCATTAAAGATTCTGCATTTCCCTCTAGTCTACAGAAATACAACATTCTTCCGCCAGGGGTCTCCCGTCCACATCCGTACTTTCTTTCCTTCTACCTCCTACCTTCTGGCTTCACCGCACTAGTCGCTCATGTCTGAGCTTGGCAAATCTGGGAAGGGGAGAATCGGCAAGCGATCGCCTCGAAATACTTCTTCACTCGCCATCCCAGCGGTATGTAACCACGAACCAAGAGCCTGGATTGAGAGTACACCCAGGAGAAGGGGGCCTGTAGCCAAGCTCAATAATAAGTCTGTCGGAATTTCGGCTTGAGTCGTCTGGGGTATCGCTGTCTTTAGTGGTTGTTGACTCATCTTACAGAACATAAGCAAGAAAGCCCACGAGCTTTTAGTCGTGGGATGAATTGCAGCCCCTTTTAAGGGGCGTCTAATCTTTCCCTATGATAGTTAATTAGCGATACAGATGTGTTTTTATGGAGCAGATGTCATGGAATGGCATGTAACGGATGCCCAAAGTCTGGCAATTATTGACCGCGAAATCGGCGCTCATGGCTTTTCAGCAGCGGAATACGAGATTGTGCGCCGAGTGATTTATGCTACGGCTGACTTTGAATATCAGCATCTGATTCGTTTTTCTGAACGTGCTTTACAGGCAGGGGCAGCAGCACTAGCTGCTCGCACTACAATAGTGGTGGATGTACCGATGGTGCAAGTGGGTATCACCCCCCATATCCAAGATACCTTTGCTAATCCCGTGTATTGCAGTATGGAAGCAATCACGCGCCCCCAAAAGGAAAAGACCAAGGCAGCATGGGGAATTCAAACCTTAGCCAGACGTTATCCAGAGGGAATGTTTGTTGTGGGCCAAGCTCAAACAGCACTCACGACATTGGTTGAGTTAATTGAGGCAGAGGAAATTAGACCCGCTTTGGTAATTGGGACTCCTTCGGGATTCGTTGAGGTGGATGTCGCTAAATCTCGGTTAGAAGATTCTTTGATTCCTCACATTAGAATTGAAGGTCGTAAGGGATCTGCTGTTGTAGCTGCCGCAATTGTGAACGGTTTAGTAGACTTGGCTTGGCAGGCTTATGGACAGGACAGCGCTGGTGTGAGCTAAGGGATCAGGAAGATTAGCGGCAACACCCAATCATGTAGAGACTTCCAGTGAAACGTCTCTAGGCAGTATGTCGTCACTGAAGTCCGCCAGACGACTCTACCGCATAATCCAATGTTGAATAAACTACTCAGGCTTGC
>DNXU01000215.1 GCA_003505715.1 Cyanobacteria bacterium UBA8803
TGTTGGATATAGACCCGGATTGGGACGAAGGGCTGGATGTGCGGATCTTCAGTTTGTCTCAATTATCTCCAGGATCGTTCGAGGAACTGATAGAAATCTGTGAAAATTTTTTTGGCATACCCGATTGGCCTATCTGGGTTATAATTTGGAATTTCAGCTCGGAAGCGGAGGAGAATCAAGTATTTAGAAAGATTCAAGAAATAGAGAATAGAGTCATGAATCGTCAAATAATAGTTGCGGCGCTCGATCTGAGCAAAGAAATTATTGTTGCTAAGGAGATGGATTGGTTTTCTTTGTTGGGTCTGTCCCGAAGGACAACCAAATAACTACCTTGAATTACAGCCCATCTTTAGAGCGATCGCACTATATAATATGGCCGCAAGCGCCAACCTTTTCATCATATCTCCTGTAGGGGCGACCCGCTGTTTAGGGATTGGTGTAAACACCCAGAGATTTTATCGGGTCGCCCTGCTACGGTTTAATCAAATGCTCCTCCAACTTTCGATACTTAGCAATCCGCCTTGCCCGATCCAACATGGGATAAACAATCATCGTTGCTAAAGGCAAACCCGTCCCTAAAATTGCCCCCGTAACCATCCCATGCACGAATCCTAACTTCAACCCAACTCCCAAACTAATCCCCAAAGCTGCTGATAATAGAGAAACCCCAAATGCTAGTGTTTTACTAAACCCTCGCTGCACGCAAGTTTCGGCAACTCCTTCTCCCTCAAATGCGGCCATAAATACCACCGCATCCACTGCCGCAAAGGCCGCGATCGCAGCATCGGAAGCCCGAAATCTCGCACCAAATCGAGCCACAAAGAGGGCAGCGACTCCAGCAAAAAATAAGGCAGCTAAAGTATCCAGTGCTTTGACCTTCACCCCAAACCTCACTCTCAGCTGAGCTACTAATTTAGAGATTAACCCCGATGTGACAGCTGCTACTAATCCCATGCCCGCTACTAAGGCTGAGACAAAGATCGCGATCGCTACTCCTATAGTGCCACTTTTGCTCACAATTTCTGCCCAAGCGGTTGTTTCCACCCAGGTTGCAGCTGTAGCCAAGAAAACTAATAACATTAAGGAAAATAGGGGCAGCTTTTTAGCGGGAATAGGTACGGGAGCTGTATTAACTTTAACTTCTACAACTTGGGTTCTCGGTTGAGAATTCGTATGAACTAATATCTCTCGCTCATAGGTTTGGTTTGCCATGAGCCTGCTGGTATCAACGGTAATTTTGCATAGCGTCTGATTGCTGATAAAGTGCGATTGCTCGAACTGAATCCATTCGTGGCGCTCAGGGGTGTGAGGCGGGTCACTCAGATTGGGAGCAACTTCCCAGCGGCTTTCTAAAAGTGTATCGGGAACAGCATTACTAATCCCAATTTTTTGCGTGAGTTTCTCGCCCAACTTTTTGGCCGTAAACTCCAGGCAAGGTAGCGATAGCTTTACCTCCGGCACGCGCATTATATAGATGGGATTCAGAGCTTCTAAGGCTGTTGCGGCATCGGCGAAACGGTCTTTGGGTTTGAGTTCTACCATGGTTTGGAGCCACTCAATCCACAGCAGGCTGAGCTTGGGCACTAAATGCTTGAAGTTAATGCGATAATCATCATCAATTAACTGACTAATTTCCATGGAGGGAGTACCTGTCAGCAAGCAAATTAGGGTGGCTCCTAAACCATAGAGATCTGATGCTTCACTGATTTGCCGATTAAAAAGCTGTTCGGGAGCCATGAACCCGATCGTCCCTTTAGCAACACTGCTCATCGCCATTTCACTATCGCCAATACGAGCCAAACCAAAATCGACTAGGTAAACCTTCATGCAGTCATCGACCAGGATATTTTCCGGTTTAATATCCCGATGACTGATCGGAGGAATGCGATTTTGCAGGTAAATGAGAATGTTAAGTAAAGAAACGGCAATTTGCTTAATTTGATCGGGGTCAAAACTGCGAGGTTGAGCTAGAGAGGGAGCCTTTTTGTATTCCTGTACCAGACAAAAGCCCCTAGCAGTTTGAAACGAACCCAGGTAACGCGGGATACCCGGATGATTTAACCCGCGCAGTACTTGAATTTCCCGCTCGATCGCTTCATAGTCTGACCAGTGGGTATCCCGTTGGGCAAACTGAAACTGTTTAATAACAACAGGCTCTCGCACTATGCCCTTCTTCAGTAGAGAGGGTAGGGGAATTGCCAGGTAGGTTACTCTCCCACCCGTGCGATTGTGTCCCAATTCTTTAACGACCCTGAAACCGTGACTGGATAAGTCGGGAAAATTACTCATGAATGTGAGGAGGAGGGATGAGGGATGAAGGAGGAGAGATGAAAGAGGAGGGAAAGAGTGTTTTATCCCTTGCTTGTAAGTAACAGCTTATAGGTGCCTCACTTAGACATTCCATCATACCAAATCCTCCTTTTACCTAGCGACCAGAAGCGAAGCACATCACCCCCTCATCCCTCACCCGCTCATCCCTCACCCGCTCATCCTTCATCCTTCATCC
>DNXU01000606.1:0-273 GCA_003505715.1 Cyanobacteria bacterium UBA8803
TCCCCATTCCCCATTCCCTTATGCAATGTCCTAACTGTCAAGGTTCTATCCTACTGGACGATCGCTTTTGTGAGAATTGTGGCGTGCCTTTAACGGCAGACAGTCTGCCCGTTAAGGCAGCTTGTGCGAAATGCGGTTCTAATGATATTGATACTGAGGGTTATTGCGCTCAGTGTGGATTTCGCAACGCTCCTATCTCAGACGACGCAGCTAGCGATCGCCTGGAACTAGCGGTATCGAATCGACTGGCAGGGGTGAGCGATCCGGGACTCA
>DNXU01000606.1:308-4597 GCA_003505715.1 Cyanobacteria bacterium UBA8803
GTGGACGATAACTATCATGCCCTAGTTGTCTGTGATGGGGTATCCAGTTCTCAGAGTCCAGAGATAGCAGCTAAAACCGCCGCAGATACTACTTGTGAATATCTGAGAAACAATTGGCGAGCAAGGGAAAACCCCAGCTTGGGGATGAAAAATGCGATCGCTGCTGCCCTGAAAGCAGTTTGTGCCATTCCTTATTATCACCAAGACCAAGAAACCGAGCCACCCTCAACCACCATTGTGGCGGCAGCCGTTCAGGCAAATCAAATTACCATCGGTTGGCTAGGTGACAGCCGCGCTTACTGGATTGCTAACAATAGCAGCCAACAACTTACTCAAGATGATTCCTGGCTTACTGAGGTAATCACTTCTGGTCAACTTTCGGAAGCGGAAGCCAGACTATCTCCCCAAGCTCATGCTATTACTCGCTGGTTGGGTACGGATGCCGGAAATGAGGCAATTCCCAGGGTAGTTACTTTTACGATCTCTGGTTCCGGTTATCTGTTGCTTTGTACTGATGGGCTATGGAACTACACCCCTAATCCTAATCAACTTGCTGAACTGGTGCAGCGATACAGCGCACCTGAAGCCATTGTCCTGTCCCGGCGATTAGTTGAATATGCGCGATCGCAAGGTGGACGCGATAACATTACCGTTGCCATTTTATCATTTTAGTCTTATGTCCTTATTCAAAGCTGAAGTTTTCCAGAATCAATTTCTCCCCCAGGGCTTTGGGGAAATCCATGCCATTATGACAATTACTTCAGAGGATGGTGCTGAAGCCTCTGCTATGTCAAGTGGCGATCGTTTGTTTGGCATTATCTGTGATATTTCTGGTTCGATGCAGGGTGGCAAGATTTTAGCTGCTAAACAGGCAATGATCAAATTAATTCAGTTAATGCCAGAGGAGGATTTCTTTTTTATTGTCACTGGTAACAAGGATGCCAGAGTAATCGTTCCGGCTCTACTAGCAACACCGCAAAATAAGGAACGAGCAATTAGTCTTATCCGCAACATTGATGCCAATGGCACGACTGTAATTTCCACTTGGCTGCTCGAAGCATTGGCACAATTCAAGAAAATGCCCAATGCAATTCGGCAAGCCCTCCTGCTCACAGATGGCCAAAACGATAGAGATGACAATCGTGCCCTGCTTGCTGCTTTAGAGCGATGTGAAGGCGTATTTCAATGCGACTGCCGAGGAGTAGGAACTGATTGGAAGATAGCCCAACTCCAGCAAATTTCTCGGAAATTACTAGGTACGACTGATATCATTCCCGATGCTTCGGGAATTGAGGCAGATTTCCAAGAAATTCTGGGTAAAGCGATGAGCAAGAACATCAGTGATGTAAATCTGCGCTTGTGGACTCCCCAAGGAGCCCGCACGATCTTTTGTAAGCAAGTCAGTCCTGAAATTGTTGACTTAACCCAGCGTGCTAAGTCACTCAAACCTCAAGTTGTCGATTATCCTACAGGATCTTGGGGTAAAGCTGAATCCCGCGATTACCACTTCTGTATCGAAGTGAAACCAGGTAATGTGGGTGATGAGATGCTAGCAGGACGTGCGAGTTTAATCTGTACCCTCAATGGGGTGGAAACCAAGATTACCGAAGCCAAAATCTTGGCAGTCTGGACGGATAACGAAGCTAAATCAACCAAGATCGATCGTCGGGTTGCCCACTACACCGGACAGGCAGAACTGGCTCAATCTATTCAGGAAGGACTGGAAGCACGGGAAAAAGGCAACTTGGAAGTGGCAACGGCCAAACTTGGTAAGGCGGTGCAACTCGCTCACCAATCTGGTAATGAAGCAACGGCTAAGTTACTTCGTAAAGTGGTTGATGTGCAAGATGTCGCTACTGGGACTGTCCGCTTGAAACGCTCAGTTGCCAAGGAAGATGCCATGGCACTGGAAACGCGATCGACAAAAACTACCAGAATTAATAAATCTAGTCAATAAAACTTATCCATGTCCACCTATCTCTGTCCCAAAGGGCATCAATCTACCGAACCTGATTATTGTTCTGAGTGCGGTACTCGGATTCAGGGTAGTTCCGAGCAGTTATTAAATTCTCCAGAATTGTCTTCTACTAAGCCAAAGTTTACCGAGCAATTGAATTGTCCTGATTGTTCTGCTCCCCACGAATTGGACAGCGGTGATTTCTGTGAAATTTGCGGCTATAACTTTGTCAGTGGTGCCCATGGAGAAATGCCTATCCTCGCCAGCTCCCCTGTTATCCCTAACTCAATTAAACCAGAAGAAACACAACGACCGAGCCACGCCCAGGAAATAATCTCAATCTCCCCTGCCCCATCCTCTTTGAGTTGGCAAATTACGGTGACAATCGATGCTGTGGCTCACGATCCAGAAAGCCCTCCACCTCCCAACAATTTTACATCCTTCAGTTTGCCTATAGAACGTTCTACAAATTTGATTGGACGCACCAGTCAAGCACGGGCTATTTATCCAGAAATTTCCCTCGATTTCGATGATGCTATTTCCCATCGCCATGCTTTACTAAATGTAAATCCGGATGGCAATTTAATGCTACGAGATATTGGCTCTGCTAATGGCACCAAACTCAATAACGTTGAATTAAAACCGATGATTGATGCTCCCTTAAGGAATGGAGATGAAATAACGTTGGGACATTGGACAAGAATTAAGGTAGCTGGTTATTAGCCCTTGGTTAAAGGAGAAACTGAAAAAATGAGTACAACAACCGTCAGCTTTATTACCAAAGCAAAGGAAACTTCTACACCACAACTCCTCAAATTGAGCCTATTAGCCATCGGCGGAACTAGCTTACTATTACTCACTACCGCGATCGCAGCAGTTCAATCACAACGGGAAGCGCTCAAAACCGTTGGTTTAGACTCCGCCCCCAGCATTCTCAATGCCCAACGCATCAAAGATAGTCTAGCCGATATGGATGCTAATGCTGCTAATGAATTGCTGGCTAAACCGGGACAAAATCCGGATGCAGTAGAAGGATACAATTCTCGCCGGGAAAAGTTGTCACATTTACTGGTTGCTGTGGCCGAAAATATTACATTTGATGACCAAGAACGGATTCCCATCCAAACAATTCAAGCGAAAGTGGGTGACTATATTCAGTTGGTTCAACAGGCGCGAGATTTTCACAGCGCTGGCAATGAGGTAAACAAGCTCAAAGCCTATCGCACCGCTGCCGAGGTAATGGACAAAACTTTATTACCTGCGGTAACGACTCTAGCTGAGGTCAATTATACTCAGCTAAATGTGAGTTACCGAAATCAACAAGCGCAGGCTTCCAGGTCTTTATTTATGGTGATGATTTCTGGACTGCTGCTTCTGGGAGTACTGGTGGGGGTGCAATTATTTTTGAACTACCGAATGCGGCGGATATTGAACCCTGGATTATTGGTGGCATCTGTGATCGCTCTCTTATTTCTCGGCTACACCTACCAAACTTTAAGTAGTGCTGCCTATCATTTAAAAGTTGCCAAAGAGAATGCTTTTGATTCGCTCTATGCATTGCGTCTGGCCAGAGCCATAGCTTATAGTGCCAATGGGGATGAGAGTCGTTATTTGTTAGATAAAACGTTCGCCCCAACCCACGAGCAGTCCTATGTTCAGAAAATAAACCAAATTGCTGTAATCCCTAATAATCAGACATTTGAGTCAGTAGCAAATGCTTACCAAGCCACTCAGGATCGGAAGTTTAAAGTTGCAGGATTCCAAGGGTTTCTAGCCGATGCTCTCCACAATATCACTTTTCCGGGCGAACGGGAAGCAACAGTAGAAACACTCCGCTCCTTGGGAATCTATTTTATTATTGACCGACAGATTCGCCAACTAGAGCAAAGTGGCAGGCATCAGGAGGCGATCGCCTTGTGTGTAGGAAACAATGTCAATCAATCTAACTGGGCATTCGCTCAATACAAAGAAGCCCATCAGAAGGTACTGAACATCAACATGGCAGCGTTTCAGGAGTCGATTATACAAGGATTTAAGGAAGTAGGTGTTGATACGGCATTTAAGGTGAAAGTCAATCCTAATCCCCAAGATGCTCAAGCAAAGGCAGCAAATGAAGCGCTCCAGATTTTAGGTACAACTAACAAAGTTGAAACCCGTGTACTCACCCGCTTTGAAATCATTGCTGTCGGTGCAGTTGTTGCGATCGGTCTGTTCAGCTTTTTGGGATTATCTCCTCGCCTGAAGGAGTATTCTAGCTGATTATTGTTTGTAGTATAGGACTTACGGAAACGCCCCCCTAACGCCCCAAATCTGGTAGGGCGGATTTATTGTC
>DNXU01000292.1 GCA_003505715.1 Cyanobacteria bacterium UBA8803
TCGAAACTACCAGTAGCCAATCCTTGGCTCAACTTGTGCCAAACTGGTATGAATCCTTTAAGAAACTAGCACCCATAGATAAACAAACCATTCGCCAGCATCCTGGCTTATTTATGGCAAATGCTGATGATGTCGTGTATCGCGGCATGACAAGTGGCAGTCGGGGTGAATCCTTTATTTATTTCGCTGGGACAGAATGGAACGAGACTCGCACATTAGCGCGTCGTCGTTCCCTGCACTGGTGGGGCATTGACGATCGCACTCCCATCATCAATGTTGCCAGTCGTTTGATGCCTGTACGAACCATTGATGTAGCGATCGCCGGACTAATCAACTCGGATTTTATTCAGCTTCTTCTTACCCTACTCAACCAACGTCCTGTTGCCCTGCGGGGCTATCCTAGTCGGCTGTGTGAAGTGGCAACAAAATTCTATGGGTGCAGGCTACCTCCTGTTATTGCTGTCATTTGTACGGGAGAGTGCCTATTTGACTACCAGCGAACCTTACTAGAAGCAATATTTCAGGCTCCAGTCATTGAGGAATATGGCTGCCAGGAAACAGGGATTTCCGGACTGACTTGCCCGGAAGCTGGACGCCTGCATCTAGATAGCGATCGCTGCCTCTACGAAATTATTGATGGGCAACTAGTGACAACGGATCTTTTTAACCGAATCATGCCCCTAGTGCGCTACAAAAGTGGCGATCTGATTGAATTGAACTCACAAACCTGTCCCTGCGGTCGTTCTGGACTTACAGGAAACATTTTAGGACGGATTGAGGATGGCGTTCGTACCTTAGATGGCATCAAGTATCCCGGTGAAATTACAATGCCGCCCCTTGATGGTATTCTCAATTACCAGGTTTTGCGTCGAGAAGGAACAGAAATCGATATTTACCTACAACCTGCTCCTGTTAACGAGTTATCCTTAGAACCACTCATTACCTGGGTTCGCAAGACGTTTGGTGAAGTTGATGCTCAAGTCTTTTTAGATGAATCTCAACCAATTAATGCCATACCTGAACTGATGGACGACAGTGACTGGATTTATAGTATCAGTTCTGGGTCGTGGACATCTTGGTTGCAGTCGCCTGTATTACCGAAGGGAGAAGCCAAGAAAGCTGCGCAATTGCTCAAACAACTGGCGATCCCAACGGTAGTGATGGAGTCGGGAATGCCACCTCCAACTCAGGCATTACTACAGGAGATTCTCGATACCCCGCCTAGCAAATATCCAGACGTGGAGTGGATAACAGCACGCATATTGCTCTTCTGTTGTAATTTTCTGGCCTTAGAACCACAGGTCGCATCAATTTATGATCAAGCGGCTGTGCGATTGCAAAATGCTATAGCACAGATGAGTCAGCCGGATCAAGCATCGAAGATAGATCTGCTCATCCCCAGCCTTTTTATGGACATTAACACTGCCAAGTCAATTTGGCGCGATCACCCATTGCCTGTGTCAGGCAGCCTTGATACCTTCAATATCCAGAATCTTCTGTATGCATTTGAACCAGCTTGGCGTAGGGCGATCGCATCTGGGTCAAATACTGTTGTAAAAGCCCTACGCCCCATCTTAGCAATTCTAATCGGCGACTTAAACTTTTTTGCTCCTCGATTCGGTACTTGGCTTCTCGCTCATTGGTGCGAACTGGTTCATGGGCAGTCAGTGACTGGGGAAGATACGCCATCAGCCCCCGATAACGACCAATTCTTAACAGCATGGCTAGCGTGGAGGCAACAGCTACTTGGTGGGGAAGGCAATACCCAAGCTGCTTTAGCGGCACTTGAGGCGGCGGCACAGTCACCCCTCGAACAAGCACGAGTTGAACTGGAAAGAGGTTACGGGATGTTAGTCATGGGACAAACTCTCGAACCCACTGAATGGCTCAATATTCTCGATACGAAAGCAGGTATGCTAAGTCCGGGATTACCGAGTGAGGATGTCGATCCGATTCCCTGGATACCGATTTTGCGATCGCTCGCTCAGCCTTTGTTAGAGAAGGGAGAACACGAACTGGCTTACCAATGCTTAGTTGCCTCTGCTCTACCCTCTTCTCGCACCTCAGCGTTCGATCGTCTAGCTTTTCAAGTTAATAACAAGCAGTCGGTAATTTGGGATCTTTTAGGGCAGAAGGCAGGAGACTGAAGTTAGGCTCTTCATGGTAGCGATCATCCGACCGACAATGACATTACTTATCCAGAGTGACCAGGATGAGGCGGATCTTATTAGAGAAATTGAGAATTTAGGAAAAAACGGCCTAATTTTATGTACAGAGATTATTATTCTTGATGACCCTCTATCCGGTCAAAAAATATATCTTAATAATAACCGAAAAAACGCAGAAACTATTAATGATTTTTTAGACTATATAACTACTATCAAAACCGATATTATTAGTTATATTCCTAGAGGGCTTATTCCCCGTTTATCAATTCCCAAAATTACTTCAAACTTTTTAGCTCCTTGGGTATCATTGACTACTTTACCTCAAGAAACAGCAAGCGAGATATTGGTGGATGGCGTGGGCTGGATTTTATCAACAAGCTTGGCTAAAATTGTCTTGCCACAACTGGGAGGGTTGGAGAATTGGACAGTTTTGGCAATGGCGAATGCCTTAGAGATAAACTGCATTTCGTTTGATTGGAAAGGTGTATGTGCAAGCGCTACAAGCGATTTAATTACTTATCAAATAAAACAAGCTAAAATTCCCAATTTAAAACCCCAAATTAGCACATCGCTAACTATTAATTCTAGGGTACTTGCCCTTGTACCTCATTACCATTGTGAAGTTTGGTTAGAGAGATGTTTGAGAGGATTGGTTTCTCAAACCTGTCCCCTTGATAACATCGTTGTTATTGATGATGGTTCTGAGCAGCCTCCTGTAAGGATTATTGAAAAATTTCCTAACGTTACCTTATTAACATCACCTATTAATGTTGGCCCCTACAGACTCGTTCAACAAGTCATTGAAGATACTAATTATGAGGCTTATCTATTTCAAGATGCTGACGACTGGTCAAGTTGCGATCGCTTAGAAAAGCTATTACACGCTGCGGTTATTTCAGGTGCTGAGTTGATTGGCACTCAGGAATTCCGGGTTTATGAAGAACAATCTAAGTTAACACCTGTTTGTTATCCCCTCGATGTTAATCGAGCCTTGGCCGAAAAACCAGGACATCCTTTACTCCACCCCAGCAGTTTAGTAACGCGAGACTTAGTAATGAGACTGGGTGGCTTTGCGACAGGGTTGAAATTTGGAGGTGATACGGAGTTCTTGTTACGAGCTGCATTGGTTGCCAGAATTGTCAACGTGCCGGACTACTGCTACTTTCGCCGCAAGCGTTCAGGTTCTCTCACCACCTCTCCTGATACGGGATTGAACTCACCAGCCCGTTTACAGTTGTTGATGACATTGAAAAATCGAGCCTATGCCAACTATGCAGCGCTTAAAGAAGGACGGCAACCTGAACTGAGTCCTTTGGTAAAAGCGGAACCGCTTCAGCTTTGTCATGTCACAGGCCCCGCACTGGTAGGACTTAGGCAAACGCCCCCCTAACCCCCCAAATCTGGGGGGGACAAGAAATTTCTCCCCTCAAATTTGGGGGGAACAAGAAATTTCTCCCCCAAATCTGGAGGGAACAAGAAATTTCTCCCTCAAATTTGGGGGGAACAAGAAATTTCTCCCCCAAATCTGGGGGGAACAAGAAATTTCTCCCCCCAGATTTGGGGGGTCGGGGGGGCACAATGCGCAAGTCCTAACTGGCTAGAATGAGGGAACCGTCGCCAGAGACGCTTTTTTTCATGAACATCAGTGGAGAGAAGGCATTATTAGAGGTAATTATTCCCGTCAAAGATCGAGTTGAGGTGATAGAGTGCGTTCGTTCGCTAACGGCCATTAATCAGGTAAAACGGGTAATTATCTGCGACGGTGGTTCAACGGATAGCCAATGCGTCGAAGCACTTTACCAACTCCAACAACAGCCTCATGTTGAGGTTCTGTACTTTCCTGAACCAGGATTCAATAAATCGCGACTCCTTAACCAGGGAATTAGGCAAGCGACTAGTGAATTGCTGCTAATTTCTGATGCTGATATTCTTTGGAACGAAGCCGCCTTGAAGGCTGTGACTTCAAGAGTTTGGTCAGATAGCCATATGATCTGCTGTATCCAAGACGTGGAAGAATCTCAACCTGGCTCGGTGGCTCTTAAACGCGATCGCTACACTTATCACTGCACTATAGAGTCAGATGTTGCAGTGGTTGAGGTTGTACCTTGGTTTGAAGATAGAGGCGATCGCCGGCCTGGGTGTGGATTAATCTGTGCTAAGAAAACAACACTGATAGCTCTCGGTGGGTACAAAGAAATTTTTAGAGGTTGGGGTTGGGAAGACCTGGATTTGCTGATTCGTGCTACTCTTGTCGGCTTCCAGGTTGGTGCTGACGGGAAAGTTATGCACCTTTCCCACTCCGACAAAGTACGCAATCAACATTACGGGAATACTGAACCTATGCAAACTCGTAATAGAAATATTATCGTCTGCTTACAGTCTTTAGCAGAGGGGGTGCTAACAGGGGACTTGCCTTACGAAACAATACTCCAACCGAAACGAAAAAAGATTCAGGTACGGTTACCACCTTCTAAAAATTACGAATAGGCGGTTAAAACCGCCCACTCGCGTTCATCCCCCGGTTAGAAACCGGGGTCTTCCCGGCGAATTAGATAAATTGAGCAGATTGCCCCCTGCATAACCTGTCTGAGTCGCTGCTTGATGTTGTAATGAGGCTAAAATCTGGCACAGGTGCTTCTCAAGTTGAGCTGGCGTTGCAAAGTGGGTTAAAAGCCGCTCGGTTAAGGGGTGTAAAATCAGTTGAATTTGGGCATCGCGTAAGTAGTCTTGAGTCTGGGCTTCAATTAAGGCATGGGTTCTAAATAGATTCAGGTTGCCCGTTATAATCTCTTTCTCAATGGTTTGGATGAAGCGTTCCGTGACATACTCCATAATCACGGGTTGTTGGGTTAGGTTGCCGCTGCCAGTGTCAATGAGCGATCGCTCATCGAAGATGAGCGATCGCGCCTGAAGTGAGTCTAACGCCTCTAGTAACTCTCGCCAAGGTACTTTAGGCAGGATTTCTTGGTGTAACTTTGCTGGTGTTACCCCTTCCCGGTGAATTGCCAACCAGTACATAATTTGTTGTTGCAGAGGAGATAAGCGCTCAAACTGTTGTTCGAGTAAGTCCCACAAATCGCTAAAAACAGTTCGACCTTGAGCTAAAAATGCCTGACTATTGCCGCTAAACAGGGTTTGAATGGTTGTTGCTGCAATTTTGAGAGCTAGGGGATTTCCACCGAAGTACTTGACAAGGACTAATCGTTGTGATCTAGTTGCGTCTAAGCCTTTGGTGATGAGGATTTGCTGCCCATCTTCCCCTGAGAGTCCTTGGAGATGAAGCGATCGCACTGGCAGGTTTTTTCCTTCCCGAAATGCAAATCCACCGGGTTTGTCTCGTCCAGTGATAATCAGGCAACTTTGGTGAGGTTCGTCACAGATGCGATCGAATAGGTGACGGTACGGTTCTAACTCTTGTTGGTATTGTCCGCTGCGATTTCCGTCTTGCAAGATGGACTCAACGTTATCGAGAACGAACAAACAGCGTTTGGAGTGCAGCTGTTTCATCAGGGTATTAATTGAGCAGTCAGTTACGACTTCTGTACCCGCTAAAATGGGCAAAATTTCGCTGAGGATGAGTTCTAAGGGCGGTGCTTGCTGCAAGCTGCGCCAAATCAGATAGTCAAATTTGGGTTGTACTTGTTGAGCGAGTTTCACTGAGAGGGCAGTTTTGCCGATCCCACCGAGTCCGAAGATTCCAATGGCACGGCAGCAGTCCTCAAGAATCCAATTTTCTAACGTTTGCAGTTCCGCTTGCCGCCCGTAAAATCGGGAAACGTCGATCGCTTCACCCCAATCTTGCTTACATTGAATGACAGGTAATGCGCTTGCACTCTGTTGCGACTGTTGGTAGCGACGCAAAACGGCTTGAAGATTGCCCTTTGAGACAGGTTCGCTGAGGATTTGAGAGAGACTTCGCCACAAATGTGAACCAACTTTTTTGATGTAGTCGTGTTCGTAACCCAACTGCTTGGCAATGTTTCCATAAGAACGTCCCTCCCAAGTTTTCAGAAAGACTTCCGATTGAACATCGTTGAGTCTTTGCCTTTGATTGGCAGAGCCTAACAGCGTATCAACTAAGCTGAGCGCTTCTTGTTCCTTCATTGCCAGCAATCGTGACGTATTGGTTAAATTTACTGAGTTTTCCAGGCTATCACCTAGCAACGTTACACGCCTAGCAACGTTACAGGAAATTTACATCCTTCTCCCAAAAGAAAAGAACTCACTTTTTTTCACCGACAGTGCGATCGGGCGTGGGTTATCAATTGTCAGGTTGCTCAGTGTATCTGCCGATACAATGGACTCAGCCAACACAATCTATGTGGTACATTTTTACTAATGCTGAAATTCCGATGGGCGAACTGAAGCTAGTAGGTAATCTATGGCATATATACCTAAAGATGCAAAGTGGTACATTGCTGAACTTGTGATGGAGTTTCAGATAGAGGGCGACTTGCGTAATGTTGTCCACGTCAACCTTGTTCTCATTCGTGCAGATTCACCTGAAGAAGCTTTTGAGAAAGCTGAACAGCTTGGGCGAGAAGCTGAAGACACCTACAAAAATCCTGACAATCTTACAGTCACCGTCACCTATCGTGGCCTGCGGGAGCTGAATGTTATTCATGATGATTTGGAACATGGTGCTGAGTTAATCTATGAACAGAAAGTTGGTGTCTGCGAAGATCAACTACAAGCAATGCTCACCTCGAAATCCGAGTTAGCTATTTTTCGCCCGTGGCAACCTAAAGATTCATCAGTCCCCGACTATACCTCCAAGGATGTAATGGAGGAAGTCAAACGTTATATGGAATTTTCTTAGCCTTTAATGGCCTTAAACGGTTCTTTATAATTATTAGATTACTCTTGCGGAAGGTGGGTTTTATACCAGGAAAGATGCTACCGGACATGATATTATCCCTAATCGTTACTTACCGCCAACGCGAGAGCCATTTGAGAACGCTCCTATCTTGGTGGAAGCGGCAATTCAGTTTAGGTCAGTTGAGTGAATGCATGATTGTACTGGTAGAAGTGGACAAGTCACCTTCTACATGGATTGAGTCAGAGATTCAAGGTCTCAACGTAGAGTATGCCTACTTTCCCTGCGCTGAAGTATTTCACAAGACGAAGGCTCTGAATCTAGGATTAAGCCTATCTCAAGGCGAATTCGTTGCACCATTTGATGTTGATTTAATTCCCATCGGAGATACGCTAAGGCAGCATCTGCAAATGGCTATTTTAGCGCCGCAGTTTTTGGTAACAGGCTATCGAGTTATGCTGGAGGAAGAAGCAGTTAATATTGAAGAGCTGGATGCAGTCCTCGAACAGACCTCTATTGCTCCAGAAGATCGACCTACAGCACTCTGGAAACACCTAATCCGTCGGGAAAGATTTGGTGTTGTACCGTTTTTTAATAAGACTCGTCTGATCGAGATTGGTGGCTGGGATGAAGCGTTTATCGGTTGGGGTGGAGAAGATCAGGATCTTATAGAGCGGTATCTCCAAGACAGACGATACCTTTGCCGCTCTCCAGAACTAGTGTATTTACATTTGGCTCATGAAATGAATAGACAATGGCACGAGGCATCGCTGGTAGAAAAAAATAGAAACTATTATTACGCTAAAAGGCAAACTTGCACCAACATCTAGAGAGGTAGTGGATTTTAGGCTGTTCGCCACTGTTGAAGAAGCTTTTTTTAGGTTAACAAGGAGACTTTATTAATTGAACTCTATCGAACTGTTCGCAGGAGCAGGAGGCTTAGCGATTGGCATATCAAAAGCAGGCTTCTCTCATCAAGCTGTCATCGAACGAGACAAAGATGCTTGCCTGACAATTGGTGAAAATCAGCGGCGCGGTATAGAAGCCGTTGCCGACTGGCCTATTTTCCAAGCCGATGTCAGTCAATTCGATTTTACAACGCTCCAAAACCTGGGTGGAGTTGACCTCCTAGCCGGAGGACCACCGTGTCAGCCTTTTTCTCTGGGAGGGAAACACAAAGGGTACAAGGACGAGCGAGATATGTTTCCGCAGTTCTGCCGTGCTGTACTAGCGCTTTCACCTCTTGCGTTTCTCATAGAAAATGTTAGCGGCTTGTTGCGTCCGTCTTTCGCCAAATATTTTGAGTATATTATCCTGCAACTAACTTACCCGGAGGTCGTCCAAAAGCCGGGAGAAGATTGGATAGACCACCTATCAAGATTAGAACGCCATCATACCGCAGGCCGCCACGATGGGCTGTCATACCGCGTCGTGTTTCGCCAACTTAATGCGGCAGATTACGATATTCCGCAAAAGCGGGAACGGGTGTTTATTGTCGGATTTCGCTCGGATTTGGACGTGGAGTGGTCTTTTCCTCCACCCACCTGTTCGCAGGAAGCTTTGCTTTATTCGCAGTGGGTGACGGGTGATTATTGGGAACGGCATCAAGTTTCCCAGCAGGAGCGTTCGGAAGTACCGCGCCAGCTTCACTCGCGCATTCTCAATCTCCAATCTAGTTTGTTTCCACCCGAACACAAACCTTGGCGTACTGTGCGGGATGCCATCTCAGATTTACCAACTCCAAGCAGCCAGGAAAGTTCAGACAGCCTGCTAAACCACGTTTTGATACCGGGAGCCAGAAAGTACCCTGGTCATACGGGTAGCCCCTTAGATGAACCTGCCAAAACTCTGAAGGCGGGAGTACACGGCGTTCCTGGTGGGGAAAATATGTTAGCTTTTCACAGTGGAGAGGTACGCTATTTTACGGTGCGTGAAGCTGCGCGGTTGCAGACTTTTCCAGACGAATATTTCTTTCCTCACTGTTGGACGCAAACTATGCGGCAATTGGGTAATGCCGTTCCAGTTGCTTTGGGGGAAGCGATCGCCCATAGTATCCGAACTCAGCTATTAAGGGTAAAATTACCCCATGCTGGAAGTATTTAGAATCCCTCCCGATTTAGAAGCAAGCTTGCTCAATTTCTGCGGTAGACAAAACTGCTATAACCTTCAAGATTTGGATTCTCTAAAGGCAGATTTGAGCCAGTCTGTCGGGGTATATCTGTTGTATTACCAAGGAAATTTCTCTATGTATGACCCGATCAAACAAGCGAATTTGAATTCTTGTGGTATGCCAATTTATGTGGGTAAAGCAGCTTCTAGCGGTCGCAGGACTGGGCAGACAACGATTGGCAGTACTCTCTACGGACGTTTATCAGAGCATAGAAAATCTATCCGGGCTGTAGACAATCTTTCTGTTGAAGATTTCATGTTTAAAATTGTGTCAATGGAAATCGATTTGGTGTCTTGGGGAGAAGCTGTTTTGATTCGTCATTTTAGTCCAATTTGGAATTGGGCTGTACCGGGATTCGGAATACACGACCCTGGAAGTGGACGAGCTGGGCAGAAACGTTCTGTATGGGATCAATTACATCCTGGGAGGACTTTTGCCACTAAGCTTGCTATCGGCGATAACCCTATTGATATCAATGTTTTGTCGGCAAATATTACGGCCCATTGTCAGCAGATGAATGAATAATTTGCTCTCCTGGACTAGTTACAGTAAATAAGTAGTTTAAATCAGCTTAACCGCTTACATGGTAAGTGATTTAACAAAACAAAAAAAGTGTTTTTTATTAAAATTGCTTTTTTGAATGTAAGTCTAAGCCTAGCTCAAATATCTCATCGATTGCCAGCATCTGGCCATCAACCGTCATAAATTTATGGTCTTTAGTTGCTGTAATGACTGAGCCATCTTCTAGCACATACTCAAAAACTTCTTGCTGTCCCCTGTCATGCCATTGGGCGATGGGTTGGGTGTAGACATAGCCATTAGCATCGACGCTGTACGCGGTACATTGAATTTGTTGCTCAACAATTTTACCAATGGGTAGAGAACCATATTCGACGGTTAAAACCTCCGTCTCGTAGCTCAAGCAATATTCGGCAAATTTAATCATTTGCTCGAATAGGTGTTCTGCTATTCTTTTAGGAACTCCATTTTTTGCTGCTCCATCGATGAAGGTTTCGCGATGTTTTTGCATTTCCGAAACCTTCTTCTTGCCCATCGACCTCCTCAGTAAATCAGCTTGGCCAAGAGAGTAGCCAGCTAAATCCTGAGCCATTTTCATGATTTGCTCTTGGTAACAATTATGGGTGACAACTCCACTTGCTAGAAAATAAGGTGAAGATTGTTCCTCCATTTGCAGATCAAAACACTCGGCTGCCCCACTCTCTTCAATAGCAACAACATTAACTAGTCGGACATCAGAACCATAATTTTCCTGGTTTTGGTTATTTGGGGATACAGGCCATTGTTCATAGAGAACTGAGCCAGCAATAAGCTCCTGATCTAGTCCTCTCACAGCAGGTTGCAATTCCCCAGCTAACTTATCCCCCTCTGGCGTTAAAAATCGGTGGTTCTTGCTGGAATAAATCACCGTACCGCTAGATAGTGATATCTTAATAATCTCTTTGATACCGCTGTACCATTGCTTCGCTACCTTAGCTGGCCAAACCTTTTTGCCATCAGAAGTTAATACAATATCGCCCGGTTTAATATTTTCAATTGGCACGCCAGAACCGTCAGGTTGGTTAATGAGCGTACCTTTAGGTAAACAAAGCGTCCCGTAAGTCTCTTGTAAAATCGGCTCTAATAACTGATGTTCGTACTCGACTTTCTCGCGACCGTGTTTGCGGTTGATAAACTTAGGAATTAGGCCCGCATCCAGAGGACCAGGTCGATACAGCGCCAAAATGGAGGAAATATCTTCGATGCTGGAGGGTTTTAGCTCCCTGACAATCTGACGCATTCCCGATGATTCTAATTGGAATATCCCTTCCAATTCACCTTGTTCTAGCAGTTTATAGGTTACTTGAATATCGTGAGGTAATTTTTTAACTTCCCCTTTGGACAGAATATGGAAGGCTCTTCTTTCATCAAGGGGCAACTGGTCTAAATCTAAATTGGTATGCTTATTTTTCTCAATTAACTCAGCAGCTTTTTGGATAATCGTCAGGTTTCTCAGTCCCAAAAAGTCCATTTTTAGCAGACCCAGAGATTCTAAATCTTCCATAAAATACTGGGTAATAACATAACCCTCTTTATCCAGTTGCAAGGGCACAATTTCATCCAAAGGATCGGCTGAAATCACCACTCCCGCTGCATGAACGCCGAAGGTTTTATTAGTCCCTTCAATCCGGATCGCCATATCGACCCAGTGCCGAACGTTGGGGTCTTTGTCATAAGCTTCTTTAAACTCCGGTGCAGGAGTTTCGGCGGAAATCATTACCTCTAGCTTGGTTGGCTTCCCCCGCGAAACTGGAATCAGCTTCGCCATCTTATCCGCTTCTCCGTAGGGAATATTCAATACCCTAGCCACATCTTTTAAGACGGCTTTAGAGGTCATCCGGTTAAAGGTAATAATCTGAGCAACTCGATCTTTGCCGTACCGGCGGGACACGTATTCAATCACTTCATCCCGTCGCTCCACGCAGAAATCTGTATCAATATCTGGCATTGATTTCCGTTCGGGATTGAGAAAGCGCTCGAATAATAAGCCGTGATGGACGGGGTCGATGTTGGTAATTCTTAAGGCATAAGCGACGAGGGAACCAGCAGCCGATCCCCTACCTGGCCCTACAGGAATGCCCCGATCTCTGGCATATTTAATATAATCCCACACAACTAAGAAGTAGGTCGAAAATCCCATCTTCTCAATCATTTTTAGCTCGTATTCCAGCCGCTCTTTATAGACAGGATCGATTTCGCTCCGAGAACGGCATCGCTGGCGTGCCATTAATCCTTCCCAGCTGATTTGTTCTACATAAGTATCAGCCGTATGACCGCTGGGAACGGGATAATTGGGGATGCGGGGTTCCCCCATAATGTCGTAGTGCTTGATTTTGCCTGCAACTTCTAGGGTGGTGGCGATCGCTTCTTGAATCACCTCATCCGGCAGGTGATCCCGAAATAACTTCGCCATCTCTGGTGCAGACTTTAAGAACTCGGTGCCGCTGTAGCGCATCCGGTTATCTTCGCTCAACAACTTGCCCGTTTGAATGCACAGCAAAGCGTCGTGTGCTTCTACGTCGTAGCAAGAGATAAAATGAGAGTCATTAGTAGCAACAAATTTAATCCCCAATTCCCGGGCAATTTTAATAATCTCAACGTTAACAATTCGGTCTTCCACAGAGCCGTGGTCTTGAATTTCTAAATAGTAGTCAGCACCAAATACCTCTTTATACCACTGAGCTACTTCACGCGCCAGCTTCAAGTTGCCTTTGAGAATGGCTTGGGGAACTTCACCACCCAAACAAGCGCTAGTCACAATTAACCCTTCGTGATATTGTTTTAGAAGCTCTTTATTAATGCAAGGTCGTTGAAAAATTCCTTTACCTTGCAGTCCCTTGAGCTGAGAGATGGTAGTCAGCTTGACTAAATTTTTATAGCCTTGGGTATTTTTGGCCAAGACAACTTGGTGATATTTGCGGTGACGCTTAGTTTTATCCTCAATGTCACCGTTAATTACATACATTTCGTTGCCGATAATCGGCTTCAGGTTTTTCCCCCGGCATTCTTTGATCAGCTCGATCGCACCGTACATGACTCCGTGGTCGGTTAGTGCGATCGCAGGCATCCCCAACTCAATCGCCCGATCCACTAGTTGCGGGATCTGAGAGGCACCATCAAGTAAGCTGTAATCACTATGAATGTGGAGGCCAACGAAAGACATGGGTATTTGACTCAAGGTTTATGATGATATGCTAGCGAAGATTGTAAGGTTTTTACATAGTCAATCAGTTCTGGAAAAAACTGAGTGAAATTTAATCCTAATTGTTCGTAATTTGCTGTTAATTCTGCCCCTGCATCACCTAAATTATTTGGCCGCTTTAGCCTTAGGGATAATCTTTGTAAAGCCAAAGCTATCCCGGAAATTTTGGCATAAGATGTCAACAAGTTATGTTGTAGCATATGGGGCAAAGCTCTCTTAAGAGAATCAGGAAGTATGGCCTGGTGTTTTTGGAGGATATCATAAACGCGATCGGCAAACTGGGGTAAGGGCACTGATGAATAATTCAACCAGTTTTTGGCTAAAAAATGGTCGTAAAAAACATCAATAAGTATTCCGGCATAGCGTCGATGATCTGGACTAATTAATCTTTTACTGGCTCTCACAACCGGATGGGAGTCAGTAAACAGGTCAACCTCCTTATGCAAAAGGATTCCTTGCTGGATGCGATCGCCGTATCCCTCTATCCCTTGCCCTTTAACGAAATCTCCGAGTAGATTACCGATTAAAGATTCCGGTGAATCTTCGGCTAAATATAAATGGGCGAGATAATTCATGGTTTGGGAAGAAACTATAGGTGCCGACGAACATCTATAATATCAAGCCCAGTGCCTTGCCTTACTCTTACCTGATGAAGGAATTCTTGAACGGCCTGTTGATAGTGCAACCCTGCAACTGCGGCTACGTTATTATGACCTGCACCAGGGACGAAAACTAGTTCTTTGGGAGCCGTGATGGTATCAAACAAGATTTGACTCATAACCGAGGGTACGGTAAGGTCGTGGGTGCCGTGAATTAAAAGTATGGGCATGGTGAGAGACTTGACTTTGGCAATTGAATCAAACTTATGGGTGAGTAGCAAATCTGCTGGAAACAAACGATATATCCCCTCGTGGTCTACCATATCTCGGAGGGAAGTGAACGTGCTTTCCACAATCAGGCCAGGGGTTTGGGGAGTTTGTGCTGCTAAATTGATCGCGATCGCTCCTCCCAGTGAATGACCGTAGATAAAAATCTCTTCCGGAGCAATACCCCGTTCTTGCACCAGGTAATTCCAAGCGGCCTCCGCATCTTGATACACTTGAGATTCAGTCGGGAAGTTGCCCTCACTGCGACCGTAACCCCGGTAGTCAACCAACAGTACTGAAAAACCCAACTGCTGCAACCGTTGAGCTTGGTTAACGTTGCCGCCAATATTACTGCCATTGCCGTGCAAGTATAGCAGAACGCCAGTTGCTGGGGAAGTGCTAGGAATCCACCAACCGTGCAAGCGTTCTACCTTGCCAGTCTTGGTAGATACTGGTATCCAAACTTCCTGATAGGACAAACCTAGATCGGCTGGTGTGGTTTCTATCTCTCTTGATGGGAAAAAAATCAGGCGATTTTGCCACACTAGCAAAGCAAGGCAGATGGAAAGGTAAGCGATCGCCACAAAAACGGCAATGGTTAGTAGTAACTTCCAAACCAGGAAAGATGCAATTTGCATTTTTATCGATATTCGCAGATACATCAAATAAATAGCGCTGGCGAAACTTGGAAGTAATCCCTAAGTACCTTGGCTTGTGCCTTACTAATCTAGCGCTTGCCGTTTACAACCTCAGACACTACACCACTCGATCCAATAATACCCACCAAGTCAGCTTGCCGAGTATCACTCGATTGCCTTTGATATTTAATTTGATATTCAAGACGCTAAAGCTCCCAATGCGTTCAAAGTCATGGATATAAATTTATGAGTATTTATTTTTATAGTCTCATTTTGAGAGTAATGTGTCAAGATTTATCACTTGAGCTTTTTATCCTTACCCTTTGCTACTTTCCCTTTGCTTTGATTCTCCAAGATGGATAATTTTTTCTTCAACCAAAAAATTATGTATTGGCAGTAAGGCTCATATTGAGATTTTTCATTTAAGTTGGCAAATATGTTTCACTTTACTCTGTTAAAAAATTGATTAGTGTGTTAGCTCTAACGATTTCAGAATCATCTTCGCCTAGTAAATCTGCTAGTTCTTGCAGTTATTGATATATTGGGAACGATGAAATGTGGCGTTGTCAATAACAATAACATCACCAGGTTGAAGTTGTGGTACTAAACAGTTGGATAACCACATCTCAAATAAATCGCGGTTACAAGACCCCTCAAAAGTCATTGGAGCTAACAGTTTTCCTTCCTTGAGGGCGGCAATCCAACTCACTCGTTCAGTACGCTTTCCTAATTTTAGGCAATGAAAGCGTTGCCCGATCTTACAGTAACCGTAAGCATACTCTTCTCGGTTATCTATACCTTGTTGGAAATTAACTATTGCTCTACAGTCCCCCGTTTCTTGTTCTCGTTTCAGCCACAGGTCTCAAGTGTTTCGGCTAATGTTGAGCATCCGGCACACTTCTATTTTCCGTTCTCCTCGTTTAACTGCCTGAATCGCTTTAGAGCGTAGATCATAACTGTAAGGGGCTGGCATCGGTGAAAAATTGATTGATTGGCACAATTAATATAATACGTCCTCGCCTTGGGTCGATTCACCGGGCGCTCGGCAAGCGCTCGCCACATAAACCGCCCCGAGCTAATACCCAGGACGCGGCAAAACTTGGGTCGATTCACGGGCGATCGCTTGCCGAGCGCCACCTCAACCGTCCCGATCTAACACCCAGGACGCGGCAAAAGTTAGGTCTACTGACGAGATAGAACGGGTAGATGCTGCCTTCAATAAATGTCCTAACGTGTGTGCATAGTGCTATATTAATGGGTTCGGCTACTATATTTCCAGTTTATGACTGATGAGTTTCCCATCCTGCTGGTCAAGCAAGAAGCTTATGAAGCATCCTCGCAGGAAACTTTAGGTAGCAAATATAAGTTTTGGTTCTACCATGAAGAACTTGGTCGTTGTCTTTATAAGCAAAGCCGACCCAACCTGGGAGAAGATTGGGCAGAAAAAGTCGTATCAGAATTATGCAAACTATTGGGACTGCCCCATGCTGTTTACGAATTAGCTTTAACATGGGAAGGCGATCTCGGTGTAGTCTCACCTAACTTTTTACCACAAGGAGGAACCCTTGTTCATGGTAATGAGCTTCTTTCTTCAATTGTGCCGAACTACCCGGCGTTTGGGACTTATGGCATATCACAACATACTATAGATATAGTGCTGAGGGTGATTGCTGGTGAATCTGTAAATTTACCCATTGGTTGGACACCGCCCTCTGGTATCCAAACAGCAGTAGAGGTGTTTGTTGGCTATCTTTTGTTAGATGCGTGGATTGGTAATGGTGACCGTCACCACGAAAACTGGGGGATTGTGCGAATGAAAACAGCATCGACTTCAGAAGAAACTGAGCATTTAGCACCGACTTACGACCATGCTTCAAGTTTAGGACGCGACCTCTCTGATGCTCAAAGGCAGAAACGCTCAGTTCAGGCTTATGCAAACAAATGTTTCTCGGCATTTTATGGCAGTGTTGATGATAGGAAGACTCTTAAAAATTTGGAGGTGTTCTCACTTGTTGCTCATTGCTATCCTGAAGCAGCTTGTGTGTGGTTGGCGCGGCTTGAAAATATCTCCAAAGTCAATATTTTAGATATTTTTAATCGGATTAACCGCTCACGCTTATCTTCCGCAGCTAGCCGTTTTGCTCAGGAAATTTTGGAAATTAACAAACACAGGCTACTTACCTTGAGGGAAACACTATTTTGAAAACACCAAAAACACTATTCTTAGCTTGGCAAGACCCTATTAGTCGCTATTGGTTCTCGATTGGTCGGTTAACATTTGATGGCGGTGTCTATCAATTTGTCTATACTCAAGGTGTAAAAGAGGCTGAAGAGAAGTGTGCTTTTAAACCTTTGTCTTCATTTCCACGTTTAGAGCAGGTTTATAGCTCAACTCAGTTATTTCCTGTGTTTGCGAATCGGTTAATGTCGCCAGCGCGTCCTGATTATTCAAATTTTATTAAATGGCTCAATATTCTCAACGAGCAAAATGACCCAATGGCAATTTTAGCCCGCAGTGGTGGCGAACGAGAAACAGATACACTCGCCGTTTTTCCTTGTTCGGAAGTTGATGAACAAGGACAGTATCATCTGTACTTTTTCTCGCATGGGCTGCAACATTTGCCAAGTAGTGCAATTGAGCGGATTAATCAGTTTGAACATGGAGAAAAGTTATGGTTGGCTCACGAATTTCAAAATCCCTATGATTCTCAGGCTTTAATTTTAAATACATCAGACCACTACATTGTCGGTTATTGTCCGCGATATTTGCTTGCAGAAGTTTTTGAGTTGCTGCGACGCAATTCTAAGTTAGAGGTACGGGTAGAGCGTGTGAATAAGCCTCCAACTCCACTCCAGTTTCGCTTGTTATGTAAAATGAGTGTCGATGTGATCGATGATTTTCGCCCCTTCTCCACTCGTCAATATCAACCCCTGATTGCCAGGGTAAACGCATCTTAAAGTAGCTGCTATTACTCCTGGCGATTAAGTATTGATCTGTCATTACTGAATGCGATCGCATCAAGAATTTCCGCTCCTAGTAAATCCACTGATGAACTCAAGGAAAAAGCCCTTTTATAAGAAAAACTTGGAGGGAATTGGGGCGATCGCCCATTTTCAGCTAAAGTTTCCCTTATGGATTACGCATTTACTTTTTAAAAGTACGGTTCCCAAGAGTAATTAAAGGTCATCGGGGGCGGGTCTGGAAACGATATTGGCTTTCAGAGATGCGATGGGGTGCTGGGTGCGATCGCATCCCCTAGAACTAATGCGATCGCGCTGGGAATTAGGATGATAGGGAATTGCACCCTGACGTACATAATTTAAGTACGGACGAGAACCTCAGAACGGTCTCCTGGAGAATCATCGAAGACTGCTCCTCGTCGAATTAGGTCTTGCTTGAGGGTTTTAGAAATCCCTTGGTTATTTCTGAATATTGTTCTGTTTACGTTGGCACCACTCAGGTAAGCACCACTCAGGTTGGCACTTCTCCCGCTTAACCAGGGAAGCGATCGCAGCGAAGAGTACAATNNCTTTCCGCTAACTAAATCCCCGTAAGAGGTCTGAAACTACTAACAATGAGCTTTACTTAAGGAGAGCGTCGCACCCATAGCCAGCAGAGTTGGCCGAGTTGAGGGCATTTCTGGGAAAGTTGCATCGGGCAGCTTAGCAGAGGAGGTAGAACGGCTCAAGACAGAACTAGCTGAGTGCATTAAACCAGATATCTGGTAAACCCGATGAAAATCCTAACAGTAACTGGATACAAAGGCGGGGTGGGTAAATCTGTAACAGCAGTTCACCTAGCCACTTTCTTTAGTGACTTGGGCAACACTGTCTTAGTTGATGGCGATCCTAACCGTACATCATTAGGCTGGAATTCTCGCGGGAAACTGCCCTTTACTGTAGCCATCGTACCTTCCTATCCGTCACGGGAAGGGGAAGTGATGAAGAAGGATTTAAAACTTGGTGGTGTCCCCGTGTTTGAGACGATGATTCGTCGCACCGTGGGATTCCCGAAAGCAGCGCTAGCTGGTGTACCAATTCGGGACTTAGATGACCGAAAAGCTAAATCAGCATGGACTGACTACAAGGCATTAGGTAAGGAAATTATGGAGATGTGGCAATGAGCAGCGGTGGTAAATACGGGGATTTAATCAAGAAAGCCAGAGAACCAGATAACCAGAAAGGAGGTAAACCAGATAACCAGAAACCAGAAGTAACAGAACAGGAAGTTAACTTGTGCGTGAAAGTCCCGATATCACTGCGGCGGCATTGGTCTGCTGAAGCCAAGCGGACTGGGGTAACGATGACCGAGGTGATTATTGAAGCGCTTAAGGCTCGGTTTGGTGAGCCGGATTAGGGTTACTTTGCCTAAGCGTGACACTTTGGCTAGTGTCGCCCCAACTATTAACTAAGGCGGCAGTGAGTGAGCTTTTGTTAAGGACTCTTATAAGCAATCTCTTCAATCCCATATACTGAGAACACTTTCTTCCAAAAGTCTCTGGCACTAACCGAGGTGGGATATGTACGAGCAGGTCAAAAAGCCAACGTCTTCCTGGAGTCCTACAGTTCAAAAGAAGTCCTCTAAATTTGGACCACAGCCGTATAAGGTTCAGCCTAAACTAAGCCAAGCCCCCAAGGAAATGCCAGCCTATACACCCCTCGCTACAGACTGGATTACCGACAATCCCATACTGAGGAGTTTGGAAGCGGCATCCGCACCACCTCAGGAAGAGTCAGAAGGGCAAGACAACGCTCAGTTATCAACTGAATCAGAGACGATTCAGCGCCAGGGCGAATCAGCAGCACTTACAGATGGGGTTGCTAACCAGCCCATTATGAGGAGGGTACAAGTAACACCCCCTCCAATAATGCCTCCCACAATTGTGCAGATGAGAGCCGAGTTGGGACTGGTTCAGCGCATGTGTTCTGAGTGCGAAGCGGAATTAGCAGATAAAGAGGATAAAGAACCGATTCAAACAAAGTTAACAGTAGGAGCGCCAGGAGATCATTACGAGCAAGAAGCTGACCGAGTAGCGGCGCAGGTAATGACGATGCCAGCGGTGCCTGAATCTTCACCCCAAGTGCAGCGAAGAGAAGAAGAGGATAGCCCAATTCAGAGATCGTTTACACCACCATCGATTACACCATTGGTGCAAAGGCAAGTAGATGAGTCAGTGCAAATGCGATCGCTGCTCCAACGTTCAATTCAAGGTGATTTAACCCAAGCATCTGGAGATTTAGAAAGCCGTTTGAATGCCTCCAAGGGAGGGGGTTCTCCTTTAGCACCAGAGGTGCAAGCCTTTATGGAACCCCGTTTTGGTGCGGATTTTAGCGCTGTACGGGTGCATACAGGTGGTGAAGCGGTGCAGATGAATCGGGAGTTGGGGGCACAGGCATTTACCCATGGGAGTGATGTTTATTTTGGGGCGGGGAAGTCGCCGGGTAACAATGAGCTGACGGCGCATGAGTTGACTCATGTGGTGCAGCAGACAGGTGCTAATTCCCTGATCCAACGGCAGGGATGGGATACTACTCCAGGGGGCGGTCAAGATATTTGGAAATATGATGTTCATAACGTAGAAAAATGTGATCGAGTTCCTAAAGGAGAAAGTAAAAAAAGCTTTATAAAGAAAGGCTTGCAAGATAATTGTGATGTCCTTAGAGACAAGATACAGAAGTACATTACAGCCGCATTTACTCGGGCTGCCCGTAATCGATACTTAATGGATAATAACTTTGTTCTCCCCAATGGATATCGTATTACAGTCGAAGCCTGGAACGGTCACATAGAGGAGCTAAAAGAGTTTATTAAAGGGTTAGAGAATTGCTTGAGCATATACAAGGATAGGTGTGGAAATGATAATAACTATAACCCTGAACCAGTTCCGATTAAAGAAATCGAGATCCTTGAAAAAAATCCCAAAGAACTGATAGAAAAAGTGAACATGACGGACATTATCGGTTGGGGAGATGTTGCTATTTTGATAGCTGCAGGCATAATATCTCAGCTAGATTCACCAGCTCCAGGACCTGGCGATGCTGCGGCGGTTGCTGTTGCCGGTTCCCGATTAACGAAGTTGCATCAGATATACAAGCTATTTCAAATGGGCAAACTCGCTTTTTAATGAGGAGGCTTTATAAGAATGAATGTTCCGTCATACTGGATTAATACACCGTTTGAATCCTACGACATCTTTGAGATTCTTCGTAATGGAGATGAGAAAACACTTAAGCAGGCTTTAAAGACTGCCCAGTTGGCGCTAAATGTTCCATATGATGATTACACCCTACTTGAATATCTTGCTTTCGAGGGTGGGCATCCGGAAATTGCTCAACATCTAATTGAGGCTGGTGCAGATCCAAATCTTGCAAATGAATATGGCGAAACACCGCTTCAACTAGCGGTTAAAAAAGGCTATATCGCGATGACAAATGTTTTAATTCGATCAGGAGCAGATGTTAATTCTCAAGATGAGAATGGTAATGTTCCGCTCCATGATTGTGCAAACGTAGAGGTCGCAAGCTTACTTATAAAAGCTGGTGCAGAGGTCAATGTTTGCAATGAGCTTGGCGAAACTCCTTTGCACCTGGCTGCTAAGCATGGTCAGACAGAAATAGTGCAATTCCTACTGGAAGGGGGTGCGGAACTTAACCCTACTACTCGAACGGGAGCCACTCCTCTTAATCTAGCCTATAGTTTCAACACTTCAGAAAATAGAAACAGGCAAGTCATTCAAATGCTTGAAGAACGAGGAGCCTGGGGAGCAGACTAAATTGATCACTCGTAAAGTTGGCACTGCCCAGATCCCTCATAGTGCGATCGCCGATCTTGTAGGGTATGTTAACGGAGAACGCACCAACATAACCGACAAGGGCTAGTACGATCGCCCGAGCTTGTAGGTTGGGTTTCATGCTTCAACCCAACCAAACAATCCCTCTGTTCTTTTTACGTTACCGATGGTTATCCGGTTTATCCGTGTTTTATTGACGAGGGAGACCATATGTACCAGTACCATTGGTGACAAGTTAAGGTGGCGTGATTTTTGTCCTGGTGGTGCAGGTGCAGGATTAGAACAAGTTTTAACAATTCCAGCAAGTCGCCTAGAGGCTTCAGGTCAAGCATTTGACGTACCTTTTGAGGTTCAATTGGATGTAGCGGATCTGACGTACAAACAGCCGAACCGGAAATTCATCTAATTCCAGAGGGATTTGTCGGTCATGTCACTTTATACTTTGACATCTAAGCCGTGCCAAGTTGATCTATAGTGAGTCAAGAATATGAAAAAACGATCGTCTCTAAGCCCTGGGAGTTGTCGTGATTGAAGAATTAGAAGAAGAAGTCCTGGTGCTGCCGGGACACCCTGACCAAGCCTTTGTAACTTAGCGAGACTGTAGAGTCTTTTACGAATATAAAGATCAGTTGCGCGAATGGTTTGCCATTATTTATCTAACTGGCAAAGAAGCTGTAAAGTCTGGATATTATTTTGCGCTAGCTTCTGACTGGTTTAACTCTAAACAAGATGCGGTTACCTGGGGAAAACAGGTAATTGATCGCTACCGAGATAATTAA
>DNXU01000165.1:0-3904 GCA_003505715.1 Cyanobacteria bacterium UBA8803
TCCCTCATCCCTCACCCAGGTACGGTAAAGTCGGAAAGAAAGCAACTTAGATATTAGCTACTAAAAGACTCCTATGAAAGCTGTTTTAATAACTGCCCCAGGCGCACCTGAAGTGCTACAACTGACAGACGTACCAGAACCCAAAATACAAAACGATAGTGAAATTCTGGTACGGCTTCAGGCGGCAGGTGTTAACCCTATTGACACTAAACTGCGAGGTCGAGGTACTTTCTATCCTGACGAGATGCCAGCCATCTTAGGCTGTGACGGTGCTGGCGTGGTTGAAGCGGTGGGTGCTGCCGTCCAGCAATTTCAGGTTGGTGATGAGGTGTATTTCTGCGCTGGCGGATTGGGAAAATTTGGCACTGGTAATTACGCCCAACTGACGGTTGTGGATGAGCGATGGGTAGCGAGCAAACCCAAGTCTCTATCCTTCGCTGAGGCAGCTGCTGCACCTTTAGTACTAATCACTGCTTGGGAAGCACTCTACGATCGCGCCAACTTAGCAGCAGGACAACGGGTGCTAATTCATGCAGGTGCAGGTGGTGTGGGCCATGTTGCCATCCAGCTTGCCAAATTAAAAGGTGCTGAGGTTTGTACGACGGTAGGTTCTCAGGAGAAAGCCAGATTAGTCCGTCATTTGGGCGCTGACAACCCGATCTTGTACAAACAAACTGATTTCGTGCCAGCTGTGCTTGACTGGACGGGGGGAACAGGAGTTGATGTTGCCTTTGATACTGTAGGGGGTAAGCTGTTTTATGATACGGTTCCTGTGGTGCGGGTGTATGGTGATTTAGTGACTATTCTTGAACCTGATTATAGTTTGGGGAATTTGAAGGCGGCGCGATCGCGAAATCTCAGAATTAGTTTGGAACTGATGCTAACTCCGGCGTTGCTCGGATTGGTTGAGGCGCAGCAGCACCAAGCGGAAATTCTTCAGCAATGTGCTAGTTGGATTGATGAAGGCAAACTGAAAATTCACCTCAGCCAGACTTTTCCTTTAGAAGATGCGCCTGCTGCTCATAAAGCTATAGAATCTGGGTCAACTACGGGCAAAATTGCGTTGCTCATTGAATAGTTGGCAGCGGATTTGGCAGGAGGATGTAACGGATTATACGGATGGGTGGGAGAGGTTTTGTTGGGGAGGATTGTTAAAGTGCAAAACGTTCTCGCCACCGGGCGTTTCCTGACGGGCGCGTTGCCAATTTAATGCCATTGTCGTTGAGTGTGTTACCTTAAGAGAGTTGTCTAAAATTCGCACATCCAGGATTTCGGGTGTTTCAACTTCTAGAAATCCACCTGGATGGAGGATAAACCCGAAGTAGGAGTTCAAAATAATATGGCCGTAGTCTCTTTGGCTCAAATGATGGAGTCGGGGGTTCACTTTGGGCATCAGACCCGGCGGTGGAATCCCAAGATGGATCAGTACATCTACACGGCTCGGAATGGCGTTCACATCATTGACTTGGTACAAACAGCCAAGTTAATGGAAGAAGCTTACAGTTATATGCGCACTGCCTCAGAGCAGGGGAAAAAGTTTCTCTTTGTTGGCACCAAGCGGCAAGCTGCCGGAATTATTGCCCAAGAAGCTGCCCGTTGCGGTGCCTACTATGTTAACCAGCGCTGGTTGGGTGGTATGCTCACCAACTGGGAAACAATTAAAACACGGGTAGAGCGGTTAAAAGACTTAGAACGCCGAGAATCTAGTGGAGCGCTCGACTTACTGCCGAAAAAAGAAGCCTCCGTGCTGCGTCGGGAACTGGGCAAGCTCCAGAAATACCTAGGCGGCATCAAGCTGATGCGGAAAGTCCCCGATATTGTCGTGATCGTAGACCAACGGCGCGAGTATAACGCTATTCTGGAATGCGAAAAACTGACGATCCCCATCGTATCAATGTTGGATACCAACTGCGACCCTGATGTGGTTGATATTCCCATTCCGGCCAATGACGATGCCATCCGCTCAATTAAGCTAATCATAGGCAAGTTAGCTGATGCTATCTACGAGGGTCGTCACGGTCAGCCTGAAACCGAAGAGGAATACGAAGATTTTGACGGCGCATTGGATGATATCGACGGCGAGGAAGATGAGGATCTCGACTCCTCATACCTAGATGATGACGAGGACGCTGAAGAGGAATAATTATTAAGTAACGATGGTCATAGATTAGGAACAAAGGGAAGATGGCGGAAATATCAGCAAAACTCGTCAAAGAGCTACGGGAACAAACCGGAGCTGGCATGATGGATTGCAAAAAAGCTCTCCAGGAAAGCGGGGGAGACATGACCAAAGCCTCAGAATGGCTGCGACAGAAGGGTATTGCCTCAGCAGGGAAAAAATCTGGCCGCGTGGCCGCAGAAGGAATTGTTGGCAGCTACATCCACACGGGCAGTCGAGTTGGCGTGCTGGTTGAAGTGAACTGCGAGACAGATTTTGTGGCTCGCCGCGAGGAGTTCCAAACCCTGGTCAAGAATATTGCTATGCAAGTGGCAGCTTGCCCTAACGTAGAATACGTTAAGGTTGAGGACATCCCCCAGCACATTGTCGCGAAAGAAAAAGAAATCGAAATGGGCCGGGATGACCTAGGGAATAAGCCCGCTAACGTTAAAGAGAAAATTGTTCAGGGCCGGATCGAGAAACGCCTGAAGGAATTATCGCTGATGGATCAACCCTACATTCGCGATCAAAGCATTACCGTAGAAGAGTTGGTGAAGCAAACGATCGCTCAGTTGGGTGAAAACATTCAAGTGCGCCGCTTTACCCGCTATGTTCTCGGTGAGGGCATTGAAAAAGAAGAAACCAACTTTGCTGAGGAAGTAGCTGCCCAGATGGGTAAGTAAAAGGAAAGGGAGAGGGCAGAGGTATTTTCCTTTAGAGTTGGGAAATTTCTAGTATCTGATTAGATACTATGAGCTAAGGCTCACAACGAAGGAATGAAAATAGCTCTGCTCCCTCTTCCCTCTCCCTATTTCAATATAAAGATTATGGCGAGAGCAATTGAGCGAATTGAGCAGGATTTAGCAGCGCTGGAGAACGCGATCGCTCTTTTAGCGACGGAATTTCACGCTAGTTACTCCCAGTACCTGACAGTCTTGGGTCAAGCCATGCGCCAGCAGCTGATGCTAGCAGCCTATCAGGTTTGTACTCAAGGGTATCCGGAGTCATTCTTAGGTTTGTCGTTCAATGAGCGGCAACAGTTACAGCAATCCCTCCGGAAACTAGTAGGGGAGGCTCAAGAACAGTTGCTCTCATCTTTAGAAGACCCGAACCATTTATCGGAGACAGATTCCCAAGAACAACAGCAGTCAAACTCTGAGGAATTACCAGAGTCCCGGCAGCCTACCATTCAAGAAGAGTTGCTGGAATCCTTGGAAATGCTGGTAGACTCCAACATCACACAAGCAGCACCCCAAACACTGGGACTTGCTAAGGCGCAGCCGAGCCGTTCCGGTCAACTGCTACAGTGGCAAGAGGAGATAGAGCAGACCATCTCCCAAATCTTGCAAAAGGTTTCCGTGCAAACCAATCGTTTGTTGCAACAAACCAGAATCATCCCCGATAAATTGCCAGCACAAGTATTAGAAGCTGCTGCTAAATCCGAAGCATCAGGTGAACCCACACCAGGAGCAGCCAATCTTTTAAACTTACTAGTCGAAACGAAAAATGAAGAGGATTCAGAAGACTCAACCCTAACGCGGATAATTGCCATCAACCTGCGCCTATCAGAGATTGAGTTTGCCGACCCCAACTTAGCCACTGCCCGCAAGCAAATTCGCAACCTTTTTGCTAAAGCCAAAAAGCTCCACCGAGAGTATCGCAAAATACAGCGAGAGCGCTCCGTCGCCCAAGCAGAAGCAGCATGGCGAGCTTGTTGGTTTGATGATTAGTTGTTGGTTGTTGGTT
>DNXU01000165.1:4259-6809 GCA_003505715.1 Cyanobacteria bacterium UBA8803
ACAACAAACAACAAACAACAAAGTTGTGAGTACGGAATTACCAGATTGGGTGCGATTGCAAAAAGCCCTTGCAGTGGAAGCTGAGAAGGGCTTTACAGATTTGCTCGGTAACCAATACTGCTTCAGCGAGTTTCTCTGCCTCAGTTTTGGTAAAACTCCTGATGCCCTATTGCCGACTGAACGACGCCAGTGGCAAGATATCGCTGTTCAGTTTGCTCTTTATTCGCAAATGCCCTTAGAGGAGCGGCAATATGTAGTGGCTAATACCCGTCGGTTTCTATACCAACTTCAGCAAGAGACTGAACGCCGTGCTATTGAGGGTGTAAAGTCTTCACAGCTTCCTCAAGTCAAATCGCCCCGCACAACTCCTTTAGTTCCACCTAAAAATGAATTAAGGTCAAAACTTACCCTAGATCTACCCCTGTCTCAGGTGGCGGAGGTGGGTATTAGAAAGAGTGGATATTTGGCGCGTTTAGGACTGCATAAAGTTCGGGACATCCTCTACTATTATCCTCGCGACCATGTTGATTATGCCCGTCAGGTCAATATCTCGAATTTAGTGGCGGGTGAGACGGTCACAATTGTGGGTACAGTGAAACGTTGTAACTGTTTTACTAGCCCCCGCAATAAGAAATTAGCGATTTTCGAGGTGTTGCTCAAAGACAGTACGGGTCAAATTAAACTCAATCGTTTTTTTGCAGGCACTCGCTATGCTAATCGCGGTTGGCAGGAGCAACAAAAGCGACGCTATCCGGTGGGATCGGTGGTGGCAGCATCGGGTTTAGTCAAAAAGGATAAGTATGGTATTACTTTGGAAAACCCGGAACTGGAAGTTTTAGACCATGCCAGGGATAGTATAGATTCAATTAAAATCGGTCGCGTCTTGCCCGTGTATCCGCTGACTGAAGGGGTGCCAGCAGATTTGGTAAGAGGGGCGGTAATTGCGGCACTGCCAGCAGCAAACCAGCTCAAAGACCCACTGCCTAGGACTTTGCGTCAGCAGTATGATTTGATGGGGGTGAGTGATGCGATCGCCAATATTCATTTTCCCACCGACAGCGAGACCCTTGAGTGCGCTCGACGCCGCTTAGTGTTTGATGAGTTTTTCTATTTACAGTTAGGTTTTCTCCAGCGCCGTCAGATGCAACGGCAAACCCAGTCTAGTGCAGTGCTAGCTCCTACGGGCAAGCTCATCGACCAATTTTACGAACTTCTACCCTTTCAGATGACCAATGCTCAAGCTAGGGTCATTAATGATATTCTTAACGATTTGCAGCTCAACACGCCCATGAATCGGCTAGTGCAAGGGGATGTTGGTTCTGGGAAAACTGTGGTAGCAGTAGTTGCTATTCTAGCGGCCATCCAATCCGGTTACCAAGCAGCGCTGATGGCTCCAACGGAAGTGTTGGCAGAACAGCATTATCGCAAGCTGGTTAGTTGGTTTAACTTACTATACCTGCCAGTGGAATTGCTTACTGGTTCCACAACCGCCAAAAAGCGTCGCGAAATCCATTCCCAGCTAGAAACTGGGGAATTGCCGCTTTTGGTCGGGACTCACGCGCTAATTCAAGATAAAGTAAATTTCCAGCGCCTGGGTTTAGTTGTGATTGACGAACAGCATCGCTTTGGGGTGGAGCAAAGGGCACTTTTGCAACAAAAAGGTCAATCTCCCCACGTTCTGACCATGACAGCAACACCCATACCCCGCACCCTGGCGCTAACGCTGCATGGAGATTTGGATGTCAGTCAGATTGATGAATTACCACCTGGTCGTCAGACGATTCATACTTCAGTATTGTCGGGAAAGCAGCGCCACCAAGCTTACGACTTAATGCGTCGGGAAATTGCCCAAGGGCGTCAGGTTTATATTGTATTGCCCTTAATTGAAGAATCGGAAAAGTTAGATGTGCGATCGGCGGTGGAAGAACATCAGCGACTCTCGGAAACGATTTTTCCTGAGTTTAAGGTAGGGTTACTGCATGGTCGGATGAGTTCTACAGAGAAGGATGAAGCACTAAATGCGTTTCGAGATAATCGAACTCAAATTATTGTCTCTACCACGGTGATTGAAGTAGGTGTAGATGTACCCAACGCCACGGTGATGATGATTGAAAATGCTGAACGATTTGGGTTATCTCAGTTGCACCAATTGCGGGGACGTGTGGGTCGGGGTGCGTACCAGTCTTATTGTTTGCTCATGAGTGGGTCGCAAACGGATACAGCGCGTCAGCGTTTGGGCGTGTTGGAACAGTCCCAGGATGGATTTTTTATTTCCGAGATGGATATGCGTTTCCGGGGGCCGGGGGAAGTATTGGGGATGCGCCAGTCGGGGTTGGCAGATTTTGCCTTGGCGAGTTTGGTGGAAGACCAAGAAGTGTTGAATTTGGCACGAGATGCAGCCGAGAAGATTATTCTTCAGGATCAGACTTTGCAGAGTTGGCCCTTGATGAAAGAAGAGTTGGACTATCGGTATTCTCGGTTAATGGGTGGGGCAATCTTGACTTAAAAAAAGGTTCGGTTAAGCACCTATAATATCATGTCCGGTTAAAC
>DNXU01000165.1:6976-23219 GCA_003505715.1 Cyanobacteria bacterium UBA8803
AGCGCAGTCGAAACCCGCCCTGCTCTGTCATTTGGGGAATGGGTTTACTTTTACTCCCCAATGCCGTCACAGAGATGGCGATCGCTTTGTTTAACATTGGGGTTTCTCTTCAGATAATCTCGTACCTGGTTGCAACCCCGCTCCAGTAATTTGTCTAGCTCAAAACTCCAAACTGAGACTGAGCTATTAAAATTCCCAGGGAGAGCGAGCGCAGCAATTGTCTTACCATCTGGACTAAAACTAACTTTTCTCATGCCAAAGTTTGAGTAGATTTTCAGGGGTGAATTACCGTGGCGGTTCCAGAGTATCACCTCCCTCTCACTGGCTGAGGCAATAAATTTGCTGTCGCGGCTGAAACTAATGCTCAGCACATTATTACTATGCCCCTTGAGAGTATTAAGTGGAGTACCGTCAAGTTTCCAGAGTTTTAGGGTGTCGTCATTACTAGCAGTGGCAATGAGTTGACCATCTGGACTGAAACGCACATCATTCACCTCATCGCTATGCAGTAGGGGTTTAGAAGAATGAGGAGTACCGTCACGGTTCCAGAGTTTGACCGTTCTGTCCTTACTAGCAGTGGCAATAAGTTGACTATCTGGGCTGAAACTTACACTCGTCACAGCCTTTGCTTGTTCTATAGAGGTTGTAGTTTTAATCAGGTTGCCATCACGGCTCCAGAGTTTTACCGTCTTGTCCTCACTAGCTGAAGCAAGTAGTCCACCATCGGGGCTAAAACTTAAGACTGTTACCCGATCTTTATGTCCTTTCAGGATTTTGGGAGGTAGTGTTTCTGTGTCTTTCCTATCCTCAGGATGCCAAAGTTTGATAACGTCAACTTGAGCAACTGTGGCAATGGTTTGACCGTCGGGACTCCAATTGAGGCCAGTTAACCTGTTGCCATTTTCATGGAAGGATTTTAGTGGCTGACCATCAAGGCTCCAGAGTTTGACGGTGTTGCCTTTAACGGCGGCAATAGTTTGTCCATTGGGGCTGAAACTCAAGCCTGCTGTTTCATTAGGATCTACATCTTCCTCATCATTAGATTGAAATTCCGCTTTTAGGTCTATAGTCTTGAACGCCCGATCGCCACCATCACGCCTCCAGAGTTTGACAATGTTGTCATTACTGTAGGAAGCAATGGTCTGACCATCTGCACTAAAACTAACGTTCATGACCCAATCGTTATTCCCTGTGAGAGTGCGCAGCAGGCTACCATCACGCCTCCAGAGTTTGACAGTTTTGTCATCACTGGCTGTAGCGATCGTCTGGCCATCAGAGCTGAAATTCACATCCTCAACATCATTGTTATGCTCTTTGAGGGTTTGAAGTAACTTACCGTTCAGGCTCCACAGTTTGGCTGTGTCATCGTAACTAGCTGTAGCGATTGTTTGACCATCAGGACTAAAACGTAGCGCCGTAATCCTTTCCTTATGATCTTTGAGGGTGCCAAGTTCCCGACCATCACGCCTCCAAAGTTTGACAGTGTTATCCTCACCGACTGTAGCAATCGTTTGGCTATCGGGACTGAAACTTACCAATGGAATTCCACTGCCATTCTCATTCAAGGTCTTAATTTCTTTACCGTCACTGCTCCAGAGTTTAAAAATAGCTTTAACGGAGTTGTATTGTTGCTCGCTGTTACTTACACTGACAAGGAGTTGACCATCAGGGCTGAATTGGACGCTCGTCACATCACCGTTCTGTCTCTTCAAAGTACGAAACAGGTGACCCTCACGATTCCAAAGTCTTACTGTATTATCTTCACTAGCAGTAGCAATAGTTTGACTGTCACTACTGAAACTGATGCTAGTAATATTATCGTTATGCTCTTCCTGCCCCTTCAAGGTATTAAGCAGGCGACCCTCTCGGCTCCAGATTTTGACTACGTCTTCAGTACTGGCTGAGGCAATAGTCTGACCATCAGGACTAAGAGTTACATCGGCACTATAACTGGGAAGGGTTAACCAGGAAGTGTTATTGTCATCACGCTGCCAGAGTTGGACGGCATCATCATTTGCTGTAACAATAGTCTGACTATCTTTGCTGAAAGTAAGGCTAGTGGTTCCCTTATTTTCTACAGTCGTTAAATCCCTACGCTCAAGGTTCCAAAGTTTCACCGTATTGTCCTGACTCGCCGAAGCCAGAAGCTTACCGTCGGGGCTAAAACTGAGGCTAGTGACATCCGAGCTATGTCCAGGGAGGTATAAGTTCAAGCCCTCATTTGTAAGTAGTATTACTGAGTTTCCATCGTATCCAGCAAACATCTGGCTATTGGCGCTGAAAGTAGCCCAAGAAAATCCATATTGAACAGTTATGGTTTTGATTAAAGTGCCGTCAGTACTCCAACTTTCTATAGCACCATCATGAACAGCAGTGATGGTCTTGCCATCAGGACTGAAACTGATATTGCTAACATTCACGATATCGTTACCATCAGCAGTTTTAATAGTTCGTATTTCTTGGCCGTTGTAATTCCATAGTTTGAAGCTTTTGCCATCGCTAGAAGCAATTGTTTTACCATCAGGGCTGATACTCAGGCTAATAACAGCATCGCTATGTCCCTTAAAGGTAGCGATCTTGTTACCGTCAATACTCCAGAGTATCGCTGTTTTGTCCTCACTACCTGTGGCCATAGTTTTGCCATTCTGGCTAAAACTGATGCTCCTAACAGTATCGTTATGCCCTGGCAAGGTTTTGAGCAGTTGGCCATCACGCCTCCAGAGTTTCACAGTTTTATCCTCACTCCCAGAAGCAATAATTTCTCCATTGGGGCTAAAACTGATACTGGTAACAGACTTAGTATGACCGTTGGCAATAGTTAAGGATAGAGTGCCGTCCGGCTTCCACAGTTTCACACTTTTATCCTTACTACCAGTGGCAATTAGCTGACCATCTGGACTGAAACTCACGCAGTTAACGCCATCGTTATGCCCTTCTAAACGGTTGACCTCTCTCACTCCGTAAACAGCCTGTTGTAGGTTTGCCAAAACTTGCATCCGGGTATTATCTTCTACCCCAAACCATGTTCGTTTCAATTGTTTCCCGACTCTTAAACCATCAAGCAGTGCCTCTAAGCCTTTACCTGAAGCAAAGTAGGCTTCTGAAGAAAAATTGAGTAACCTCAGTTGAGTATTGGTTTTGCTAAATGTCGCCTGTACTCCAAATACAATAGCTAGAACAGCCAGAACTGTCATGACAGCTCCTCCAGTAATAGCAGTGTTCAATTGCCGTTTCAAAACCCGCTGGAGTTCCGCTTCCGTTTGCTTGCGTTGCTCTCGTTCTTTTTTGAGTTCCGCTAAGGTATCAGCTCCTCGGCGTTGGCGAATAAATGCTACTAGATAATCGTGAACGATTTGATAGCGGTTAGCGGGAACTTCTGGTAACAGAAAAACCAACCCGGATTTAACGAAAATCTCTAAAACCAAATTAAGTTTTTCCGTCGTGACAGCTAAGTCTGTACTGAGAGCATTTAACTCTTTTGCCAATTCAGCATGAGTTTTAAGGGGACGGGTATTATTTTCATCGGTAAGCAAATACAAAATCACTTCGGCTAATTTTTGATTTCCTTCACCACAGTCTTTAACGACTTCCTCCAGGTAGCGCTGTACCAGTTTTTCTTTGGGGCCTCGTTCCTGATACTTGGTTAGAGTGGCGATCGCTTCTGTTTGCATTTGGGCACCAATGACCTGCAACTCAATCGGGCGCACTTCTCCCAAGTCTCCAGCCAAATCTTTGACCAGCTCATCAATTAAGGCATCATCCATATAAAACTGAGAGCGAACTGTCAAGCTATGAATTAACTCTTTGGCAGCTTCTGGTTGCAGATTGCCCAAACGATAGAGAATATTTTTGCCGAGAATATCTTTGTTGACAACCGAACTATTTATCCTATTTACAGCTAATAAGTAATGAAGATAGTCTTCCCGCAAAGATAGGATGATTTTAAGATTAGTAATCTTTAGGCACTCTTCAAGAAAATTCAAAAATATTTCTTGTCGCTTTGGCTCAGAGCAAACAAAGAAAAATTCTTCAAACTGGTCAAAAATCAGAATGGTGAGTAAGTTGCGCTCCTCATTAGCGTGCAATTCGGTAATAAGACTCGCTGGAGAATCGGGGATAGCGGACAAGCTCATGCCTTTTTGGTCAAGCTCTTGAGCCATAATTTGACCCAGTTCCTTCGGCCAATCGTTATAAACTCGCAAAGGGATGGCGAAAATATCGCTAGTTCCACTACTCTTTTTCAATTTGAGCGCAGGAATTAAACCAGCATTAACCAGAGAACTTTTACCTACTCCTGATAAGCCGTGAATAACTGTAACTTGTTGGTGAGTGCTTTCAATTCGACTAATCAGGTTATCAACATCTTGTTTGCGACCAGAAGCAATAATTTCTTGAGAAACTGTTTCCAGTTCTTCGGTTTGAGTTAGCACTCCCTTCGCCTGCCGTTGAGACTGCAATCTGCCAGCGCCGATGAAAGCACGAAAACCAAACTGCTGCTCGATAGAGCGTCGCTCTTGTTTGACCTCAAAAGCATCTCGATAGCAGTGCTGATCGAGGTAGAGCGATCGCAGTTCTACCAAGATCTCAATATAACGCTGGGGATTGTCACTAGGATCTAGTGATTTCGCCCGGTTGAGGCTATTAATTGCCTCCTCAACTTCCCCTAATTGCCGTTGCGATCGCGCTAGTAAGAGTAAATACCAACCCCGCTCCCGTTGCTGATCTGCGGCTACCTCGGCTAAAGTAGCGATCGCTTTCTGAGCTAAGGCTTTTGCTGCTTTAAGATTGTGCTTTTGTAGGGCTACTTCTGCTAAAAAACCATAATCTCTGGCTCGCTGCACCGACGTACCATGAATTTCATGTAGCTGCTGAGATTTTTGAGCCAATATCTCTAATTCATCCCAATTTTCTAAGTGCCGCAGTACCTCACCGAGATGACTGATAAACTTAGCGACTAAATGGGGTTGCTGACTCTCCTCAAAAACCACAAGGGTTTGCTGGAAATCATCTCTAGCCTTCTTGTAGTAGCCAAGGCGATCGGCTTTATGGAGTTCAGCTTTGCGGTAATAACACAGCCCCCGATGAAAGAGTACCACCCCAGCTCTCAGTCTGAGATTTTGGCTGCGGTTCTCCTGCTCTGTTCCTGGCTGCTGCCAAAACGCCAGACTTGTTGCGTAGTAGGTTAAAGCCTCATCAATTTGATCTTTGGCGTAGGCATCTCGACCCCGCACAAATTGCAAGCAAGCTTCTAGATCGGGCGTTAATTTCTGACCGTAGCGATCTAAATCTCTTAACGCCGCATCCAATTCTAAGCGATAGTGAGGATCGAAAATGGCTTCATTGGGCAGAAAATCTTCACCCTCAGCCTCTAAAACCGCTAAAAATACTCGCTTAGCTTTCTGTCGAAGTACAGCCAGCAGTTCATCGGGAGCGATCGCAAATTCTGTCAAAGTTCCCCAACTCTTAAAATCCGGTGCCAAGCGAGTCAACTTCCGCGAAATCTCATCATCGATCCACAACACCAAGGGGAAGGGGCAATTTTTACGAAACTCTTCCCTTACCGAGTTCATAGAGGTGAGGAGATGATCTATATCACTCACGCCATCCAAGCCACAAACCATCACGGCAGATGGCATCTCATCCCCCAGTTGTTGTCTAATCGTAGAATAGAGTTTCTGCACAGGCGGTTTCAGGAGAATTTCCCGAATGGGGACAGAACAGATTTCTCGCAACCGCTGTATCATTTGCTTTCGCAAAGCTGTGTAGTTACAGCGAGCAAAAATCAGGGAAAATTGCCCCTCAGACATTTCAATCGCCCAAGCCAACTCTTGCAACGACTGTTCGTTATGGGGGAGATTGCCAGCTGAGGAATTTCCTGTACTCATCACTTCAACTCCTTTAGCTTGTTATCGCTCTATCCGCCCCCTCATTCGTGTAATTCCTTCGCATCTGCCAAAATGGGATTGATATCAAACCAAGTTTCCTGAGAGTAGCGGTACTCATAGACGAACATACTGCGGATTAAGGTTTGGTATCCGTCATCTCCCGCTACTTTTTTTTGTTTGGCGACTTGCCGCAGCAAACCCCACTCATAATCGGTAATTGCTAAGAGTTGCTCGTTGCGATAGAGTCGAATCACTTCTTCGAGAACTTGCCGAGAAATAGGTAGTCCCCTTTGCTTTTTAATCGCATCGTTGAGCAGCCGCAGCAAATTCCGCACATGACCGCCACTAATCAGGCACAAGCGATCTAAAGTCTCGGGACTATCAAAAATTTCGCTAATTTTGCCCAGCCGCTGAGGCTCATCCATATCTGGAAAAGCTCTCGCTAGCACCATTTGTCGCAGCAGTGCCATCCCCTCATCGCACTTACTTCCATCTGACAACTGTACTGGCACCATTGGCAGTACCTGGGGATTCACCATAAATCGCTGGGTCAGAGTGTTAAAGTCATTAGAGAACCTTAACCCTAGGGGCATAGTATAAATCAGATGACAGTTGAGTCCCCGTAACTGCTCGCCCCGGTCTACAAATAAATATTCTTGTTGGGGGCGTCCCCCCGCCTTCGCCGTGCTATCTACTCTGTCAAGATTATCAACGATCGCGACAATGCCGCTTTTTTGATATTGCTTCAGCTTCTCCCGCGCTGGTTCTAGCAGTTCGGCGTTAATCAGTTCCAAAATATTATTGGTGCGCGGCTCTAGATAAGCTCTTAACTTACTGCGCAGATCTGGACTCGCTTTTGCCTTTGCCGATATCTTGCCAATACCAGAGACTATAAAGGAGAGTCCCTCCTCACTACTCGCTTTAACTTGACCTATCCCTGGCAGCCCAAATTCAGTAGAGAACTTACCTTCAGTGCTAGCTGCGACTTTTCCTACACCCATCACATTAGCTTCAGCCGAAAGCTGAATTTCCGTCTGCAACACCTTGGCAGCACCTTTAAGTAAATCTTTGAGTCCTTTAGGTTCGGCAAGTTGTATTTTTTCCAGGTTCTCCAGACTTTCACTCACCCGACGTGCGATCGCCAACAAAATATCGCCGACATCCACATCCCCCATTTCCAGGTCTTGAGAGGACTCGAAGTAAACCACATGAAAGCCTTCTCTTTCTAAGTCTGCCTTTAGCCGCAATAACTCCGTAGACTTGCCACAACCGATATGTCCGGTAAACAACTGGCAGCTACGGTCATCTGACGACCAAATCGTGATATTATCCCTCAAATCTTCGATAATTTGACCGCCCCGCACCGAGGAGAAATCAATGTAATATTTTTGGTCTTCGGTGGCATTATCCACAAATAAGGTTTTGCCCGGGTTCGTGGCTTGAAAAAATTTCTTTAAATCCAGGGTCATAACAACACCAATTTAATTTCCGCAATGGAACTCACAGAACTTAATTACAATCCGTTGAGTATCTCCCCCCTTTCTTTGGGGGCGAGTCCGTGTCCTACTGAAGTCAAGGCCATCGACAAGGAACAAGAGCGCGATTGATATGGGAGCTAGGAAAAGCAGGAGTGAGTTGTGGAGATAGTCTAGGGTTGAAATTACCGAAGCAGTAGAAAATTATAGATTTTTATACGCAGTATAAATAACTTTATCATGATAGTTTTTTCTGACACAAGCAATAGATGTTAACAAAGTGTAATCTCTGCTATAGAATTCCCATAAGCAGCTTCTGCTTCTAATACCGACGGTACTGGTTCACAACGAACATAAATCTGTAGACGATAGACAGCCCGATCGCATAATTCCCTAGGCTAAGAATAAAACTTTTGATAGAGATATCAGGATTTAGGTTTGGATATCATGTCAAACTAATTCATAGTCAGGAAACTACAAATGACGAGTATTTCTCTTGAACCCTTAACCCGCCAAATGGCCATAGATGCGATCGCTGCCTATCAAACTTATATCTCTCCCCGCAAAGGCTTTGCCTGTCCCCATCGAATTTTGCACAATGGCGAGTCTTGCTCAACTTATATTAAGGGACTGCTAGGTGAGGAAAGTTTGATGTCAGCAATTAAACTATCCCACCAGCGGTTCAAGGCTTGCGCTACTGCTAGCCAAACCCTAAAGGCGACATCAAGTTCGGGATGTATTGTCGTCCCCTGTTGCCTGCCCATATAACTGCAAGATTCAAGAAAGTACTAACTGAGCCAAAGTTGCTGCCATGACTGCAATGGTTTGACCCGACACAGTAAAGACCAGCACTTCTCGATAGACTCGCTGTGCCGGATGGTGTTTATAATTCGCTCCACCGCTGGAAACGGTGACGGCAGCATGGGCACAGCGTCCGGCTAGGTTAATTGCCCAAGCTCTCAGTTGTAGCCTTTCTTCCCAAGACTGAGAGTTAGGGGGTAAAGCTTGGATAAAGGCAGACTCACACCGAGTCAATTCCTCGTTGAGGGAGTCAAACGCTAGCTGTATAAAACTCAGCTGTTTGGTTTTAGCAGCCGCTTCTAATATATCTAGTCCAGCTCTGGCACAACCTAAAGCAAAAAAACCGTGATTTAGTACGTTCTTCTTGTCATTCTCATGAATTGCTCCAGCTTTTCTGATAAAAAGTACCTGCTCTTCGGGTAAAAACCAATCGGTCAGAGTAGCTGATACTGTATTGGTTGATGTCATGGCGGCGAGTTCCATGGGGTCGCTAAAGGCGATCGCACCACCAGCTACTTGCCGTTTCTCTACAAAAGGCACCATCCCGTAAACCTCCCGACCATCAGGGAGTACCGCACCCAAGATAAAATCTTCAAAGAAGCTAAAACCAGTTACCCAAGGTACTGTTCCCCTAACCTGATACCCGCCTGCTACAGGAAGAGCTTGCACGGGCGGGTCACCTGAGCGACGTACTTGGGAAAAACCGATACCTACTAACACCTGACCTTGACCCATCCGGGGCAGATAGTACTGCTTTAATAACTGATTATCGCTACGAGCTAGCAATTCCCCAGCACTTTGGTGTTGAGTTTGCAGGAATGCCAGCGCCCCAGAATAGCGCGGAATCATTTGCTGGAAACGGCGATAGCTTACTTCCTCAATGTCAGTACCTCCCCAAATTAGGGGCACCTTGAGCGCCAGTAACGAGCGATCGCCCATACCTTTGATAGCATCTCTCAACGCCTCTGGATCGCTGTCAATAGCTGAGGCTACGGGGCCAACTGACTCTTTAAGATAAGACTCAGTTAGGTCTAATAGCATTTGTGGGTTATCGCCCTCTTCAAATAGTTTCATCGTTAAGAAACAAATCTCAACATGCAAGATAGCAGCATCTTCGCACCAAAGCTAACTGCTGATGGTTCATTTACCTTCTTTTCAGAAGAAATAGGCGAATCCTTTCACAGTATTCAAGGTGCAAAAACGGAAGCCCAACTCAAATTTGTGGAACCATGCCACCTTACCCAAAAAGCGCAGCAGCCAGTTCTGCGCTTGCTAGATGTCTGCTACGGACTAGGCTACAATACCGCAGCTGCCCTAGAAGCCATTTGGGCAACCAATCCCAACTGCCACGTCGAACTGGTAGCTCTGGAATTAGACCCAACTATTCCCAGAAGTGCGATCGCCCATAATTTACTCACAAGTTGGACTCCCCCAATTCCCGAACTCTTAGAAACTCTAGCTGCTTCTCTAGAGGTGAAAAGCGATCGCTGCCAAGCTCAACTTTACCTAGGTGACGCCAGAACCACTATCCAGCAAGTACATCAAGCCGAATTCCGAGCCGATGCCATTTTTCTCGACCCCTTTTCTCCACCTCGTTGTCCTCAGTTGTGGACGGTGGAGTTTCTCCAACAATTAGCTAACTGCTGTGCTAATAACGGCAGACTTGCGACTTACTCCTGTGCTGCTGCGATACGTGGTGCCCTCATTACAGTAGGATTTAAAATTGGGCCAACCCTACAAGTAGGAACTCGGCAACCGGGAACCATGGCTAGCTTTAACGCCGAAGATCTACCTCCCCTCTCGGTGCGATCGCTCGAACATTTGCAAACCCGTGCTGCTGTCCCTTACCGCGACCCCCAACTGCGCGATCCAGCTCCTGTCATTTTGCAACGACGGCAAATAGAGCAAAAAGCATCTCCCCTAGAACCTACTTCCCGTTGGCAAAAGCGGTGGTTTTTATCCAAACTCTAATAGTAACTTTTGGCATTTCTCAAGAAAGCCCTGAGATTTACAATAGATAATTGTTGGGAATCTAATATCCCTATGGTTTCACAGCCCGTTGACACAACCCTACCCAGCACCGCAGATTTGCCCTGCTCTGATGATACTCCTGTGGATAACGAGGATCAGAACTTACTGCCCAACCTACTACTATTTTCCCTAGCGCTTCTCTGGTCAGAACGTATGNNGGACTGGTTCTTTGGGGTTGATATGGCGGTGTATCACACCACTGGGGTAAGTCCTAAAGTGCCAGTGGTACCGGATGCCTTTTTGAGCCTGGAAGTTGAGCGCAAAAAAGCTGGCAAGTCTCGCCGAAGCTACGCCACCTGGGAGGAAAATAACATCCCGCCCATCCTAGTGTTAGAGATGGTTTCCCACCGTCCTAACGATGAGTATGACGAGAAGCTGGATATCTATGCCCGGTTAGGGGTACTCTACTACGTGGTCTATAATCCGGAGTTTTGGCAGCGCGATCGCCATCAACCCTTTGAGATCTACCGACTGGAGCAAGAAACCTATCGACAGCAAATCGGTGAACCGTACTGGATGCCAGAAGTCGGTTTGGGACTAGGTCGTAGTCGGCAGGTAATCGGTGGTATTGATCAAGAAGTGCTGATCTGGCACGATGCCCAGGGGCAACCTTACCCCATGCCAGATCAGAGGATTCAGGACATGCAAAGTCAACTGATGGCAGAACGCCAGCGGACGGAGCGATTGGCGGCATATTTGCGATCACTCGGTGTCGATCCTGATCACTTACCGGGTTAGGAACCTGCGCTAATTTACTTAATCCGACTTAAAATTTCCTGAGCAACTCGTTCGGCTGATTCCAGGGCAGATTCCATCCCAGGTGAGGAAATAGCAGTATGTTCGCCAGCAAAGTGAATTCTCTGCCAGGGCTGTGCCATCTGCTTTTGAAAGCGACGGATTTGCCCAGGGCCAAAATGGGAATAAGCGCCACGGGCATAGGGATCGCGCCCCCAAGAAACAACCCGTACAATCTCCATAGTCTTCTCAATTCCCGGACGAATTTGTTGGAGTTGCGATCGCACAAATTGCTCTAATCCTCTTGCACTCATGGCATCTAACTTTTGCGCACCCTCTCCACTCACCCAACAAACCCAGCTTTGCACTTTTCCCTGGCGATCGCGTACTGGGAAAATACTCTGTAGCGCTGAATCTGTCCACATCATGGGCGGATAGCCATCTTTTTCCCAAAAAGGTTCTCGTACCGTAAAGCGAATTTGGGTTACTGGGGTATAATTTAATTCCTTAATCGCCTCAGATTGTACCGCAGGCAAACGAGGCATGATTTCCACCTCCCGCAGCACAGAAAAAGGTAGAGTTACTACCACATAATCAGCCCGAAAACTCGATCCGTCTCCACAGTGAACTTCTACACTCCTATCAAGCGAGCGAATTGCCTCTACCACTTTATTCATCTGCACAGGAGACTGCAAAGCAGCTGCCATTTTTTCGGGTAAGCGGCTATTACCATCCTGAATATGTGATGGTTGTTTCCCAATATTTTGGCCACGCTGATCGTTCCGCAACGCCCATAAAGCTGAAGCAGTCTCTAAGCTATTTGTTCGGGAACTTGGGTTGAAATTAATCAAACGCAAGGCTTCCGTCGAGGCTCCTTGACTACGCAGATAATCAGCCAAGGGCATATCCAAATCAGCATATTCAGGTTTTGTCCAAGCTGTCGCATCCTGCAAAGGATTGTTTTGCCGCAGATAGTGGTTGAGCAGCAATGGTGGCACGAGGTTACGTTCATTTGCAGCTAACTGATTTGCCTTGGCCCCAGCCCAATCTTTTGGTAATAGAGCTTGTTGTCGCACATACAGTAACATTTCTCGATCTAAACCCAGGGCTGGCTCTAGAGGAACTTGCAATCGTTCCGCTAAAGCTACCAAACGCTCATATTTTTCACTAAAGGATTGCCCTCCTGCTTCCGGCTGGCCTGGAATATCATGGAGAGTATGGACACGTCCCCCAACGCGATCGCGTGCTTCTAAAACAGTTACTGATAGCCCTTTGGCTTCTAATAGCAAAGCTGTATATAAACCGGAAAGTCCCGCACCGAGAACCAATACGGAGGTAGGTTGACTAGCAGATGCCGCTAGTTGTTGGGTAGCCCGACTTAAAACGAGTAAAGAGAGGACAGATTGGCTCAATCCTCCGATAAAATCGCGGCGATTCAACTTTCTGGTAGCCATGTTCTCCACAAGGTAAACCAAATCTTTGGAGCGGGCGAGTCAATTGAGGTTATCGCATTCATCTTTGATATTTTCACAGCGACTCGCCCCTACAGGTATATATTTTATATGTATAAAATAAAATTATGAATAAAACCAATTTGACTATGAGAAAACTTTCTCTGCTTCTGCCCTTAGCTATCCTAGCTTTTGGCAGTGTAGTTGTTAACAGCCAAGAAACCTCTTCACCCAATCATTACACTCAATCTGTTACCCGTGAAGTTTTAGCGAATGGTTATCCCACTCAAGATCAAAAGCAGATTCTTGAGCTTGTCCGCTATACTATCGCACCTAGAACCAAACTACCTATTCATACTCATCCGGGAATGCAGATTGAAAGAGTAGAGGCAGGAACTTTAACTTATAAGGTTTTAGAAGGAGAAGCTAAAATAACGAAAGCGAATGGCACAGAATTGATTCTACAAGCAGGGGAAACTATACAGCTTACAGTCGGAGATTCTTTAGTTGAACCTGCCAGAATGGTTCATTATGGAGAAAATCAAACAGACAGCCTGGTGATTCTATTGTCTGCTTCTCTATTTGATGCTAATCAACCAAAGGCTATTTTAATCAATCCTCAAAACAGATGAATTTGATGAGAGATGTGGAAAAAATCCTGAGAGGTCTAGCTTTTGTCAACCACTTGCATTGGTTACTACTAACCTGTTTATATAACTTCGATCGCTCAGAATTTTAGTCCACCTAGCTTGGACTTGAGCTATTAGCCAGAGACTTGAGTCTCTGGCTAAGCTTTATTGCCCAGAACCCGATCCCGATCCAGAAGCTGGGGGTGCTGACTCTGGTACAGGTGCTTTGCGAGAAGCAGGGGGTGCTGGAGGTGGTGCTACAGGTGCAGCTTCAACTCTGGGTTCCTGACGACGGGTAGCAGGAGCAGCAGGTGGGTTGTTAGCTGGGGAGGAAGCAGCAGGCCGAGATCTGCGCCGCCTTGGTGCTGACTCTCTGGGAGTTGAGTTGCTAGTATCTGAGTTTTCGACACGCACTCGACGGCGGGAACGTATTGTAGGTTGTTCTGTAGATTGCTGAGATTGCTGAGATTGCTGAGATTGCTGAGATTGAGTTTCATTATACGTCCGGCGACGCCGTTTGGAACGACGGGTTTCGACAGGAGCTTGCTCTGAGGAGGTATTTCTATAACTCCTTCTCGATCGCCGCCGAGACGGCTGTTGAGAACTACGCTGATTATTATCCTCCGTTCTCTGTTCGTAACTGCGTCGAGACCTGCGTTCGTAAGTTTGTCCAGAACTTCGTTCCAAGTTCTCTGCCGAAGGAGGAACCTTTTTGGCAATAGTACGTTTGGGTTTGACTGACTCAGCTTTAATAATGCCTTTGCGGCCTTCTAATTGGTTGGGCCGTTCGGGGAATTGCTCAACCTTCATATTTTCGACAACCTTACTCATGAACTGATTCCATGTATAGGCTGCCGTGCTACTCGCGCCGAATGTTGGCTTGTTGTCGTCATTACCCAGCCAGACACCTGCTACCATTTGGGGAATGTAGCCCACGAACCAAAGATCGCGAGCCTCATCAGAGGTGCCTGTTTTCCCAGCCACAGGTCGGTTGTCAAGCTGAGCTGAACGTCCTGTACCATCAGTTACAACGCCTCGGAGCATCCAGGTCATGATGGCGGAGGTGTCTTCATCAATTGCTCGCTCTCCCTTAAAGTCTTCTTGATAAATTACCTTACCGTGGCGGTCGAGAATGCGGCGAATACCGTGGGGTTTCCTGTGAACGCCTTGAGTTGCCAAGGTGCCATAGGCACTGGTTAGCTCTAGGAGATTGACTTCATAAGCTCCCAAAGCCAGAGAGTAGGTCGGATTGAGGGTCGATTCAATGCCCATTTTATTGGCAATTTCAATCGTGGGCTTCCAACCGACATCAATTAACGCCTTAACAGCAACAGTATTGACGGAGTGGGTGAGGGCGTCTTTGATATTGATCCAACCCCGAAACTTCTCGCTATAGTTTTTAGGTTCGTAACCATCAACGATGAAAGGGGCATCCTGGTAACCCCGATGCGGAGAGAAACCTGCCGCGATCGCAGTTGTATAAACAAAGGTTTTAAAGGTAGATCCGGGCTGGCGTTGGGCTTGGGTAACGCGGTTAAATTGTTGATCGTAGAAATCTTTTCCACCTACCATGGCCTTAATCTGACCGTTGCGCGGGTCGATAGCAACTAAGGCTGCCTGCTCGAACCGCTGGTAGCGACCGCTTTTTTCAATGGTGTTTTTTACAGCTTCTTCAGCAGCTAGCTGCCAATCTAAATTAATTGTAGTTTCAACGATCAATCCCTTCTTAGCCAGTAACTCTTGGGAGACGTACTTGGGCAGTTCCTGTTGAATGTATTCGGTAAAGTAGTAAGCTTGCCGATCCAGTCGCTTGGGATTGCTGGGTTTTATGTTCAGGGGCGTGGCGATCGCTTCAGCTGCTTCCTCGGCGCTGATGTAGCCTTTTTCCTGCATCCGCCGTAGTACTACATCGCGGCGCTCTTTTGCCACTTTATCGTTAACAAACGGTGAATAAACACTTGGAGCAGGAGGCAGAGCTGCCAGCATTGCCATTTCTGGTAGCGTCAATTCTTTAACAGGTTTGCTAAAGTATACCCAAGTCGCATCAGCCACCCCGTAAGCTCCCGAACCCAGATACACCAGGTTTAAATAACGCTCCAAGATTTCATCTTTGCTCAAGTCTTGCTCCAGTTTTTGCGCCATCCGCATTTCCCGAAGCTTGCGCATTAAGCTGCGCTCCTGATCGAAGTAAACAATCCGAGCCAACTGCTGGGTGATCGTACTCCCGCCTTCCACCACATCTCTCGCCACTAAGTTCGATATTGCGGCACGGGCAATCCCTTGGTAATCGAGTCCCTGATGTTCTTCAAAATGCTGGTCTTCGATGGCAATAAAAGCGTGTTGTAAATGTTCCGGGATTTCCCAAATTTTGAGATTATCGTGGGTAGCTGGCCCAATTTGCTGGACAATCGAACCGTCTGAGGCTTTGATGGTTATGGTATCATCCCGAACATAGGTCAAAACATCTCTAGTGGAATCAGGAAGGCTTTCATCTAGTGCGTGCCAGCCCATACCCAGAGCGATCGCACCGCCACTAACGCTGGCAATTCCCAATCCCCACCAAAACCGCGCTTGACGATATATTGGTCTTGGCCCGGAGAATGACTCAATGACTGTATGGGGAAACTGTTTCAGCCCGTTGAGCGCGATCTCTGCTCCCCGCAGGCATTGCGTCACTAACTTCTGTGACAAAGGTTTCTCTTTCTCTTCCGGTTGAACATCAAGGGTATAGGCGGAATCCGCTTCCGGTTCCGCTGAAGCCTCTGACTTCAATCGGCTAGATGGATCTTCATGTTTTGAGATGGAATTTGACACTTGAACTCCTCAATTACACCACAAGCCGCCAGGACTGCTTGCTTATTTTAGGGCTTGGGATCGGAATCTGGGCTAAGTCCTGAGTTTTCCCTTGAATAATAGGTTAAATCTAAATATCTGGGAAGTGGTAGATAGACTCCAGTTGTCATTTTCCCCCAAACTGAATCTCGTACCCTATGCTACAGCCCAAACCTTATATAAAATGCATTGTGCCAAATTTAGAGCCAAGGTACAAAATTTATCAGATGAAAATCCCAGTAATGGTGCGTTAGCGTAGTGTAACACACCCTACAGATATTCATGGTGCCTTAACTTGCCAGTAACCCACCCTAAAGATATAGACTCACCCCTCACCCCTCACTCCCTCACTCCTCACCCCTCACTCCCTCACTCCTCACTCCCTCACCCCCTCACTCCCTCAC
>DNXU01000464.1:0-3244 GCA_003505715.1 Cyanobacteria bacterium UBA8803
AGACTTAATGAAATTGGTATAAGTCTTTTACTTTAGCAGCTGCGCCCCAACGTTGGTAGGCGTAATGGGCATTTTTCATGTAGAGCCGACCTATTTCTTCCCTACCAATGGCGAGATAAAAGTTCGCAGCGCGTTCGTAGGCGATCGCTTCTTCGTGGATGTATTGATTTTTCTTGGCTCCGGATATAGCTCTTTCGTAAAATTCTTGCGCTTCCCAGTTTTTAGCCAATAGCACAGCTTTCTCTGCTTCTACCAGATCGTATTTATGTTGAAAATTTTCCGGGCAATTGTCTGCCCACATTTTCATGGTTTTTTGGTTGGATTCTACCTGCTCTAGGGCTTGTTTTTGGTTAGCGTCTGAATTACGGCAATTTGCTAGCAAGGCTAAAGAATAGTAAAAATTGTGCTGTACTGCAACTATGTAGGCAGCAGAACTTTCCGCATATTTGTCGCATTCTCTGCCGCTGTTGGCTGCCGACTGGTAGTGTCGGAAAAAATATGCAGAAATTGTTTTTGCTAAATAGCAGCTAAACAATAACCATACAGCCCCTACTTCACGCCACTGTTCTAAGAACTTATCTTCTTCTGCTGGAGAGCCACCGACAACTACGCTTTCATATCCGTTTAGTAAGCTTACTACTATGTTTTGGCAATTCTTCATGTAGTAAACAGTATATTGTTGTTTGATTTTAATCGTTAAATTAATATACTGTTCGTATCTTTTACTCATCTCGGCTAGATGAGTTCCTGTAAATAAGGAAAAAATACAATATGCTGAAGAGTTGTAACTAACGTGTTCTAAATCTCCCGTATCTAGACCCACATTAATCGCTTCCTGAATCATTGGAATTGAGTTTCGCGCTGGTTCCTTCCAATGTCGAATAAACCCACTGCTGTAGTGGAATACCAGGGATTTGAAATCTAGGATATTAAATTTGTCTAATAATCTTAAAGCCAGTTGACCGAATTGATATCCTGAATTTATATCTTTAGTTATCCCACACAGAAATTGACCGTAAAAAATATAGACTCCTGGTGCTAGAGGTGAATTCCCATATATTAAGCATAATTTTACAGCAGTTATTGTCAATAAAAAATATAAATTAGGATTTATAATTATTGCCGGAGCAATTGCACTCAAGATTATTCTTACTGCTGCTAGTTTATAACTATCGCTCATTTCTGGCAAATCAAATAAACTCTCAATTTCCTTGTCTTTTAAAAGCCATAATATGGATTTATGTTGTTCGTGTATGGTTTCTATACTAGGTTTTGTTAATAGAGTTATTCCCAGTTTTTCAAGGGTTTCGATACAAATATCTATAGCTAAATTCAGCTGAAATTTAGCTATGCAAGACTGAATTTTTAACTCGTAGATCTTGATACTATCCAGTAGTTCTCTAGCTTGTTGTTCAACAACAACCGACAAATTTCCTGCTTCCTCAAACTGAGTATTAATATAGTGTAATTCTACCGTTTCGATGTAGAGTTCCAAGGTGAGATCGTATTGATGTTGCCAGCTATCAGCCGATAGGAGTGTTAAACCCGTTTTTAAATACTTGAGAGCTGGTTCGTAAGCTGCGGCGTTTTTAGCTTTTCTACCTGCAATTAGATTTAGCCAAACCAGACGATCTCTTAAGGGGCGATCGCTAATTAATTCCGCACCGATATTGAGCTGGTTAACAATATCAAATATATTTTCTTCCAGATGTTCTTGCCGAGTATTCTCCAGTAACAATTGACCCACTTGCAAGTGAACTTCTTTTTGGCGATCGTCTGGAATTAGAGCATAAGCAGCTTGCTGCACTCGGTCGTGCAAAAATTTGAAAGGGATAGCTGAGGATAGCTGAGAAACCCAATCCCTCGACATTTCTTCGCGATCCCAAAGCAGGGGAATTTTGTACTCATCGTTCAACGGCACGATTAAACCTTCTTGCAGTGCTGGCCATAGTTCCTTGGCAGTAACCGACAGCGATTTAGCATTAACCACCGCGAGAACTTCTAAATTAAATAGATTCCCTATACAGGCGGCTAGTTTTAATACATTTTGGGCATTCTCATCCAGTTTTTCAATCTTGCTAACCATTAAATCAACAACATTATCAGTGACTCCCACCGCCTGAATTTGCTCGATATCCCACTGCCAGCAACCGCGACTGGGAGCGAATGATAACAAATTTTCTTCGTATAAAGACTGAAGTAACTGGGTCAAGAAGAACGGATTACCGCTGGTTTTATCAAACACTTGCTCCGCTAGGGTTTGCGACTCTTCCGTAGAGGATTTCAGAGTGTCGGCTATTAACTGGTTAACCCAATCTAGCCCCAAGGGTGCGAGTACGAGCGTATTTACTTTGGTATCTTGCTGTTGAATTCTTTCTATGGTTTGGATTAAAGGATGAGTGGGGCTAACTTCATTATCTCGATAAGCACCGATAGTCAAAAGATATTGCCGATCACTATCGGTCATCAATAACTCCAACAACTTCAAAGATGCTGAATCTGCCCACTGAAGGTCGTCAATAAAAATAACTAGGGGGTGTTCTTTTTGAGCAAACACACCTAGGAAGTTTTGAAAAACCAAATTAAATCGATTTTGAGACTCAGTAACTCCTAGTTGGGGGATGGTTGGCTGCTTGCCGATAATCAGTTCTACTTCAGGAATCACATCTGCGATTACCTGACCGTTGCTACCTAAAGCATCTAACAATTTTTGCTGCCAAAGTTGCAGTTTCTGGTCGTTTTCTGTTAGCAATTGCCTAAGCAACTCCTGGAAGGCTTGAATCAGGGCAGCATAAGGAATATCTCGTTTAAATTGGTCGAATTTACCAGAGATAAAATATCCCTTCTGCCTAGTAATCGGTTTGTGAATTTCCCGAACTAAAGCTGACTTCCCGATGCCGGAATAACCAGCTATCAGCATTATTTCGGTTACACCTTGGCTGATTCGCTCGAAGCTGGCTAACAGCTGCTCGACTTGTTCTTGCCGTCCGTAGAGTTTTTGAGAAATTTGGAATTTATCGGAGATATCTTTCTTCCCCAAAGCAAATTCGGAAATCCGGCCCGTAGTTTGTAGCTCCTGGAGACAGGTTTCTAAATCGGCTTTTAAACCCCAAGCGCTTTGATATCGTTCCTCCGCCGTTTTGGCCACTAATTTCATGACTATAAGGGACTGCCAAAAAAGAAATTATCCATTCAATCAGGGCGAGTCAAGCTATACTGTTGGCTAGCGCTACTATATTGAAAC
>DNXU01000464.1:3261-19398 GCA_003505715.1 Cyanobacteria bacterium UBA8803
TTTTTTATTTGGGAGTCCCTAACACACCCTACTATAGCGTTTCTCGTAGTCATGAGATACAAATTGAAAGCTGAAAGGTTTAAATCAAAGACCCTGGTGTACCTCACGAGAGTGGGAACCGCTATATTTGATTTGGAGCAAAGCGTAGTTGTACACCTGACGTGAAATTTCCAACCAATGCAGCATGGTCTGTTCTTGGCTGGCGTCGGGATAAATTCGGTAGCAATAGTTCATGGTGTACACCTGACGTATATTTATTGTTAATTTTTTCGGGTTTGAACCCCGTGAAATTAACTTGGGGGTGGCTGTATCCCATCGCTAAAATGTCGGGCGCAACAACTGCGTTGTTTTATATCGCCCTTATTTATAGCGAGGGACTTATCCACCCCCAAACCCCCATTAGTTACAATTTCTTGGATACTTATTCTAGTCCATAAAAACGAGCAGGATTATTCCAAAGTAGCTTTTGCACTGTTTCTTGGGGCAGTTGTTTCAGCAGCACCCTCTTAATGTCGAAAATTTCTGCCCCTTCCCCATCCACTCTCCAGTGAACGTGGGGATAGTCGGAACCGAATAACAAGTTATCGCTACCAATATAGTCGATTATTTTATCTATGTAATTCTCGGAAGGCTCAAATACAATAAAGCACTGGCGGCAGACGTATTCTGAAGGCTTCATCTTTACTTTATCTTTGACTTCCCAATAGTGGCACTCGTACTCCTCATCCATACGCCACAGCCAGTACAGTAGCCAACCGCAGCCAGACTCTAAAAAACCTACCTTCAACTTGGGATGGCGTTCCAATACCCCTCCCTCAATCAATGCCAACATGGCCATCATCTGCTCCATAGGATGAGAGCAGGCACGCATGGCAAAGCGCGTGTCAAACCGATCGGCACCCGTACTGGGCAAGCGACTGTGAGTACCCTCGTGAATGCCCACTGCAATTCCCAACTCTTCACACTCGCTCCAAAAGGGTTCATAGGCCGGGTCGCTCAACAGCCGCCCCTTTACTGGATTAGGTCGCATACAAACTGCCTTCCAACCAAAATTGGCAATTCGACGCAGTTCGGAAACCATTTCTTCGGGAGAATGGCGATTAACCAACCCTACGGCTTTCAGTTTCTGGGGGTCGTAGCTGCAAAAGTCCAGGAGCCAATTGTTGTAAGCGCGGGTAAAGGCTCCGGCCAGTTTTGGTGCCATCGCGTCAACGGATAAGATGGCCAATCCCACAGTAGGATAAACAAACGAGATATCAATCCCCATTTGCTTCATGGTCGCCAAATGAACTTCGTTAGTGAAGCCATGTAATTTTGCCATGGGATGGCTTTGCATTACTTGCTTCGTCCATTGGCTCACAACTTCGCTGGAGGCTTTGTAATAGATTGGCTCGCCCTTAATTTTCATATCTGCTGAAGGGGCAAAGCTTTTGTAAGCGGGTTCCAGATATTGCTCCCACATATCGAGAGGCTCAAATACATGGGCATCGGCATCGGCAATTTGATATTCTTTAAACATTGGTACTTTAATTACTACATCCACAGGGGAAACGGATTAAGTTGGTTTTCTGCTAGGGGTTCTTTTAACCAACCCATTTTTACTGGAACTTCATAAAGACGGCCCCAACCCAATCTTTTCCACCAATGACGCATTCCCGGAACGATAACCTTAACTACTCTCAGACCAATATCAGGGCGGGTGAGATCTGTTACTAACATTTCCATACCATTTTTTGCGGCAATTTCTTTGCACAGCATAATGTCTTCGAGCAAATCTTCACTCCCAGTTTTTGTGTAATCGGCCCTCACTTTGGCAGCAATAGTTCGATCGCTCGCCAGATAAGGCTGATTTGCCAAGGTAGCAGTTTTCCACCATTTGATGGCTAGGGGAGCGGAAGATAAAGGATAATTGGTACTACCGTCAGCCTTGGCAGCTAAAACGTTAGGGAGGATTTGGTTAACCTCCGTTAAAGCTCTGCTAACAGCAATCTGCGGGTCGAAATGAGCGCCGAAACCAAAGGTAATATCTTCAATATCGCAATTACTTCTCCTGGTAATAGCTGCAAAACAGGGAATATTCAGATCGCTGGTGAGATCCAAAACCCAGAGTTCTCGATTGAGAGAGCGATAATATTCCTTCAGGGCAGGGAAATAGGGATCTTCAAAACTGTCTAAATCCACAGCTGGTTTCTGGAGGCGGTTATACCACCACAAAGCCACGCAATCCCGCTCCACTAATTCCAAAAAACCTTGGAGAATCGCTTCTTCGAGAGTGTTGCCCGCAGCGCAACCGTTAGAGTCTGCCCAACAATCGGGTTTTTCCGGTCGGGGATAGCCATAATAGCAGTAAGCGGTTGGCAGATACTTAAATTGTTCGTGGGTTAAAGACCAAACTGGAGTCCACTCAATTTCTCTGTCTTCATCAAACGGTGCTGGCACCCTTTGAAACCAGCCGTAACAACCTGTATTCCATTCCTGGCGGTTCTGGTACTGCTCTTGGCTGAATTGCATACAGGCATTGGGGTGAATTGCGCGATCGCCTAGTTGTCTGTAGCTAGCTTGTTTCCTAAATTCGTTTCCTTGGAAGACTCCAGAATATCTCTCGATCGCTTCGCACAAAGCACTAACTCTAGCTTGTAGATCTGTCTTGCCTTTACCCGCACTTCTGCCTCCGATGTTTTGGCGCAAAGTTGTGAGATCGTCAAACATGGTGGCGAAATGATGGGTAGCTACATAACAATGGGTTAAACCATCAGAGTTTGGGTATATTGTCCGTAGTTCTCTAACGACTCCAGTAATCGGGCTAATATGGTGCTGATATTTTCTCAAAGTTTCTTCGGGAGAACAACAGCGATAACCGCCATCTGCTGTAAACGCTTTCTTGCGGTGTCCGAGAATTATCGGCATCGGTTCCCGATTCAATCCATTAACTATGTCTCCACAATTCGGACACTGAGGACGCTTAACCAGAATGTGGTTTTGAGTTTCCAGAGTGAGAGTATCCTGGAGTAGTAGCTTTCCTTCTAAGCGAGGATTTTCTCCTCGCACAATCCATTTCCAGATTTCTGTAGCTGCTATTCCCAGGGCGGTTTGCGCCGTGGATACCAGGGAAGCGAGAGGACGCATCAATGGGGTTAAGTCCTGTTTATGTTTCTGGATTAATTCTTCAATAGGTCGGTTATTTCGCAAGCGTTGGCACAAGCACTGCCAGCAACCAGTTTTGCCAGGAGTAAATATCGGTCCGATCCCAAGAACCGTTCCCGCTGGTTTGACTAACAGCCAAGGACGCGATCGCTCTAAAGCTTCCCGATTATAGTCTTCTAGTTCTGCATTCAGGTAGTTATCGGTTAAGACCGCTTCTATATCTGCCTCTTCCGATACTTGGATTTGCAAAGCTTGGAGATTACCAATAAATTCTGAAATCGGCAGATTAGCACCAAAACTCTTTACTGCTACCTTAGTTGCTTGCAACCGACTGTTAGCTTCTTGAGGAGCAACATTTAAATGCTGGCAAAAGATTGCTAAATCCAACGGTAAGGTATCGTCGCTTTCAACAATATAGCCCCTTTGTTGCATCAACATCAGAGCATAGTAAACCTCACTAGTAGATATTTCCGGCAGGCGCTCTGCAATTTCATCAACTGTATGTTTTCCGTCCATCAAAGGCATTAGCAGTTGATATAGGCGTCCAGTCAGCCAAATGGAATCTCTTTCCGAGATAATAAAGACATCTTCCGTACCTAATGTTTCCCAGTTAAAACCTGGTTTTAAAATTGGCTTATTTAGCATCTATTTTAATAAACTTTAATATAATATCAGTTATTTTAGCTCTATTTTTGTTAATTACAATACAAAATAGCTCAACAGGGTGTAAAAGCTGTTTATCGTTGAGGCTAATTGATCTTTTACAACCAACCTCAACAATTTTTAAACGAGATGGTAACACTACAAGGGATTGGTTAACCTGACAAGGGGTTATCTCCATAAAATAACCAAACCAGGGTCATCTTTAACCCCAGAGTTGGCCAAATCAAGTTTTCCTGGTATGTATTAGCAGGTATAAGGTATCCATATCGCATCAGGCGGAAGACCCAGCTCTGGATCGGGATAAAAAGGAGCCTTGTCGGCCTCTTGCCCAACCCATCCTTTTAATGTCTGTGCCGTCACTTGCTCAGGCTTTTCGGGAAATGGTACATATAAATTGGTTGCTAACTTAAATTCCCCACGAAGGTTAGGGTCTTCAAAAAACGTCCAGTAACCAACATAATTTTGCTTTGGTGGTAGATGCTGTGGCTTATGCGTTTCGCTAGCTCCTGCTTCAGACCACTTAGAGTAGGGCTTGCTGTCTATCACAACTTTAACCGTGTTCAAATCTCCTTCACTAATGAGATAGTTTTTCACTAAGAAGTCTTTAAAGCCAGAAATAATTAATCGAGATACAAAACTTTATATAAGTTTTTGTAATCTTCCTGTATAATAGCTCTCTGCCAACATTTGGTTAATTTAGTCATCCAATAGATTTAAGCTTGGCTAAGCCTTGTGGGTTCTAAGTTTGATGGATTCTAAGTTTCAAAAAGATAACTGTTGTGATCATAAAGCTATTTTTATCCAGAGATAGTTACTTGCAGATTATTCCAACCTCCCTCGTTCCGGATTTGTGGCATCAACTCAGTTTTAAGTAAATAGTTGTTGATGCAAAGACAGCGCCATGCAATTTCTGAAGCTGACAATTCCTTTAATCGCTTCTATCCTCTTTTTGGGCTGTATCGCTAAATCTCCAAAACCGCCAGTTGCGCTCGTCCAAATTAAAGAGACGCCTACTCCAGATACTGTTACCCTTCAAGCAGCTATCAACGAACTGCAAATCCTGCAAATCAAGCTTGCAGACGGCACCAATTATAAGACCTATGCACACTTGCTTAAAAATACCGTGCCTGTAATTGAAAATGCTAAGGGTGATGCCAAGGTCTTAGCTGCCGTAGAGTCAGCCTTCAAAGGGCACCAATTAGCTCTAGAGTTTTGGCAGTGCGATCGCCTAAATGGTTACCAAGAACTGCACCAATGTCGAGGCAAAGCGCTCTCAGCTATATTTGCTAAATATCCAGATATGAAAGCCGAGGCAACAGCAGCCATCCAAGGCACAGATCTTTCTACTCTTAGCGCTAAATTGGATAAAGACCAAGTATTACAGACTATTTGGGAAAAGACAACTGCTGATATGGAGGCAGCACGTCGGACAATTTCTATCAATACTTCTCGAAAATAGGGAGTGAGGGAGTGGGGGAGTGGGGGAGTGAGGGAGTGGGGGGAGTGAGGGAGTGGGGGAGTGAGGGAGTGAGGTAGGACAGGAACTGACTAAGATAATTATTTATCAATCTTTCTGATCCCCATCGCCCCTACTTTAGTGGGAGACAGCCATTTCAAGAGCTTCTAGGTCTTTAAATAAAGCAGTACTTAGGTAGCGTTCGCCAAAGCTAGGCTGTATCATTACGATCAAGCGCCCTACATTCTCCGGACGCTTTGCCACCTGGAGGGCTGCATAAAATGCTGCTCCGGCAGAGATACCTGATAACAATCCTTCTTCTCTGGCTAAGCGGCGGCTGTAGGCCATCGCCTGTTCATCCGTGACCTGAATTACCTCATCCACTAAATCTGCACGGTAAACGGGTGGTACAAATCCAGGGCCAATACCCTGAATTTTATGCGGTCCGGCTTTGCCGCCCGATAGCACTGGGCTATTGATTGGCTCTACTGCGATCGCTTTAAAAGTGGGCTTGCGGGACTTAATGACTTCTGCTACGCCTGTAATCGTACCCCCCGTACCAACTCCCGCAATCAGGATATCTACTTGACCATCGGTATCCGTCCAGATTTCTTCAGCCGTGGTTTCCCGGTGAACTTTAGGGTTAGCAGGGTTGTTAAACTGCTGCAACATGTAAGCATGGGGTGTTTGAGCCACAATTTGTTGGGCACGGGCGATCGCTCCCCGCATTCCTTCAACCCCTGGAGTTAACTCCAGTTGAGCGCCATAGGCTTGGAGCATGGCGCGTCGTTCCAAGCTCATCGTATCCGGCATAGTGAGAATTAGCTGGTAGCCTTTGGCCGCAGCTACCATGGCCAGGGCAATTCCTGTATTGCCAGAGGTCGGCTCCACTAAAATGGTCTTTCCAGGTTTAATGAAGCCTGCTTGTTCTGCTGCTGTCACCATACTCACCCCAATGCGGTCTTTGACGGAAGCAGTTGGGTTCATCCCTTCTAGCTTCACCACAATCTGAGCCACCGCTCCTTCCGCTTGGGGGATCTTGTTCAACTGAACTAAAGGAGTCCGTCCGACTAACTCTGTGATATTTTTCGCAATCCGCATAGGGGTAGTCCTAACAAGGTTAAATACAATACATCGGATTTTTCACCCACAACCCAGGGAGCGAAATTTCTGTCCCCATCTCTCTAATTGTTAGAATAGTACTGTTTCCCGATGTATTTTTCGTACTTTATAATAAATTAAGCTTGTGAGTGACCAAGAAAAACAGGGGCAGAAGGCAGTCCATTAGTAGGGTGTGTTAGGCGGTAGCTAACGCACCATTGCCACATAAAGTCCAGTTGTGTAATTCCTATCTTAAATACTAGGGGATCAATTAAATTAAAAACGTTCGCTAGCAACAGCTAGCCCTGCTGCTGTTACTTCTGCCAGAATACTCACCATGCGAAATAGGGCAACTGCTGTCAGGAGCAGACCTGCGGAAAACTGTTGATTGAGAAGGGCGATCGCAGTGGCTTCAAATATCCCAAGACCCCCAGGTGCCCCCGGAACAATCAAGCCCATCAACCAGGCAAAGCTAAAAGCACTCAAAAGCTGCGGGATTTGGGCGGGATTTATCGATACCAATGCCATTAAAGTAAATAAGAAGCCAGTACCTCGCAATCCCAAAAAACCCATTTCACCCAGCAACGGCAACAGGGGATAGTACTCGATCTTAAGAGTACCTGTATTAGTGACATTTTTCTTCGAGCGACTTAATTGCTGAATAACTGGGTTGAGAATGCGGGGATGAACCCCCAGCAAAACCACGCTCAACCCCAGAATTTGCAATCCCCAAGTTCCGGGAGCGGACGCGGTAGCTACCAAACCTAGCCCGCTACTAGCCAACGCGATCGCCAAAGCTGCCGCTGCCATCAACAGAGGTTCTAGCAATACGCTAATGCTGGCAGCTCCGAGAGAACCCCCGGCACGGGTAACTGCCGAAATGCGACCGTAGTAGTGCCAGACGTTACCCGGTAAATACTTGGCAATGTTAGTTTTCAGGTAAACTTGGAGTGCCCAAAGTTGTCCAACAGGTTGCTTAAACGCTCGCAAAATCCAGATCCAGACCCAACCCGACCAAGTGTGAGCTAGTAGAGTAACGACCAGAGCGATCACTAGCATTGCCCATCCAGTAGCATCAATCCGAATGCCTGCCACTTCTCGCCAGTGGTCTTTAAAGGCTTTAGCCAAAAAAAACAGCGTCCCACCAAGAATCACCCAGTGTAAGTAGGGTTTTAGAGATGACCAGATTTTCTTCATGAACTGGGTGATTTAAGTTATAGTATTGTTACAATAACTGCCGACTTTAGCAGCAGGCAAGAAAGATTTTTAGCTTTTGGTGTAGTTATCTGCTGCTGTTATAGCTCCCTTTAACCCGCCATGACAACAGGAACGCAGGTTAACTGCCTCACTCCGAGCTAATAGCCTTATACAAAAATTTACAACAAAATCAAAAATATAATTGGCCAAACTCTGGCAAGTACTGGTAAGTTTTTGCCATACTTGATGAGATTTGGAGAGAAAAACCCAGCATGCAACAAGGCAGGGGATTAAGTGAGGCTTCATCCTCCACAGACCGGAGTTCAGATGCTCTGTGTCCGGCTTTTTCGATTGTCCTTCCGATTTACAACGAAGAAAAGGGCGTGGAGGTTACCCTGGATCACCTACAGGAGAATCTGAAGGGATCTGGCTGCCAATACGAGATTATCGCAGTTAACGACGGCTCTACAGACAGAACTAGCGAAATCCTGAAGTCCCGCAGTGATATTAGAGTCATTGAACATCGTAAGAATCGGGGATACGGTGCGGCCCTGAAGACAGGAATTCGACAGGCGAAGTATCCCTTGATTGTGATTACTGATGCCGATGGCACCTATCCCAATGAGAAAATTCCCCACCTTGCTGCTCTGACTAGCAAGGCCGACATGGTTGTAGGTGCCAGGATTGGCGCTCATGTTCGCTATTCAAATCTTAGAAAAATCCCGAAGTGGTTTCTGATTCGCTTTGCCGAGTGGATCACCGATAGTCGCATCCCCGATCTTAACAGTGGACTGCGAGTGTTTCATAAGAGTGTAGTAGAACAGTTTCTGAACATCTTACCTGACACATTCAGCTTTACAACTACCATTACAGTAGCGATGCTAACCAATGGTTATATGGTGCATTATGAACCCATTGATTTTCATCATCGTAAAGGGAAAAGCAAGATTAAGCCGATCCGCGATACCTTACGTTTCATTCAATTAATCTTGCGGACTGGATTATACTTTGCCCCTCTTAGAGTATTTTTGCCCGTCGCTGGCTTGTTCTTTTCTGCCTTTTTATATACTCTCATCCAAGACATCTTTGTTCGAGAAGATTTAACTGAAAGGACGCTGATTCTTCTGATTGCTTCTACTCAGATGGCAATGTTTGCCCTGCTGGCTGACATGCTCGATAAGCGAACGTGATAGTCTAAATTGACCGCAAGATAAAAGTTGAAGGTCTTAGGAAGGAATTCCCACTAGCTGCCAACTTCCTAGAAAATCTAGTGATAGTCCACCCAGAATGATTATGCTCATCAAGCATTTACAGAGATGGTTAACTACTCCAATCGAAAGATCCTTCAGCCCTCAGGTGAAGTTTTGGTTCTGTTTGAGTTTGACTTTTGCCGCTATCTATGGCCTTCAGGGATTACAGGAAGCATTCAGTAGCCCTTATGTAATTCAGGATGATGCGCGGCAGCACGTATTTTGGATGCAGAGGTTTGTAGATCCAGAATTGTTTGCTAACGATCTAATTGCTAATTATTACCAATCCACTGCTCCCTTAGGCTATAAAACCTTGTATCGGATATTTGCTCTGGCAGGCATCGATCCCATACTTTTGAGTAAACTATTACCTATCGTGCTAGGACTGCTGACAACTGGGTACGGTTTTGCCTTGTGCCTAGAGATTTTACCCGTCCCAGCTACAGGCTTTATCGCGACGTTGCTGTTAAACTACATGTTGTGGAGTGGCGCTACTCTAGTTACAGCTACATCAAGGGCTTTGTTCTGGCCGTGTTTTCTGGCGTTTTTATACTATTTACTGCGGCGATCCTTAATAAGTTGTTTAATCGCGATCGCCTTACAGGGATTATTTTATCCCCCTTCTGTACTCGTAACTGCTGGCATCCTAATCCTGCGGTTATTGCGTTGGCAGAGTGGATTGCCCCGTCTTAGACTGGATCGGAGTAATACTCTATTGTGTGCTGCTGGATTGGGGGTCGTTTTTCTAATACTTCTACTAGAGGTATTAGGGTCTTCAGAGTTTGGTCCAACAATTACCTTAGCTCAAGCCAAAGCATCTCCTGAATTCTACGCTGGAGGACGAACCAGCTTTTTTACCGACGATCCTTGGCAGTTTTGGTTCAATTCCCATCGCAGCGCTCTCATGGGATGGCCTTGGAAACCCCCTATTCTCTATGCTGTATTATTGTTACCAATTTTATGGCGCTATCCAGCCCGCTTTCCTTTAGTTAGAGAAGTTACTTCTGGTGCCACAGTCTTGATTCAAATGGCGGTTGTATCCGTGGGTTTGTTTTTTACCGCTCATGCCGTGCTGTTCAAGCTCTATCTTCCCAGCAGATACGCCTTAGGTTTAGGTGTTGCCATCTACTTATCGACAGCCATTGTCTTAGTAGTGATATTGGATGCCGTTTTGCGTGCTTGCCAACAGCCAGCCAAGATTACAGTCAATGCCCTTGGCCTATTTTTGGTAGCCTATACCCTATTAGGCGCTCTCTATTGGTTTATTTTCTATTATCCCGGACAAAAAAAGCTCCTTATAGGCTGGCTGGCTCTAGGAGTTGGGATAACTCTAATAGTATTTCTGCTAGATTTGGTCGAACACCAGGCAAAACGGGAAGGCGAACCTGTCCTAGGACGACAGTTATTAGCACTAGCCTCAACCGTAGTATTAGCAGTAGCGCTTCTTATTTATCCCAGCCTGATAGGCAAGTTTCCCAATAACGATTATGTTGTGGGACAAGTACCGCAATTGTATGAGTTCTTGGCTGGGCAACCAAAAGACATTGTGATTGCTTCCTTAGCGAGTGAAGCTGATAACCTACCTAGTTTTGCCAAACGTTCAATTTTAGTAGGCAGGGAATATGCTCTGCCCTACGAAGTAGGGTACTATAAGCAGATACGTCAACGGGTGATCGACTTGATTGATGCACAGTATAGTACTGATCTAGAGCAAGTACAAAACTTTATTAAGAACTATGATGTGGACTTCTGGATGCTAGAACAGGAAGCGTTTACACTTGAGTATATAGCCAATCCTAGTTCTCAGACTAGTCGCTGGATTAGGCAATATCAACCAGCAGCGAAAAATGCTCAAAAGAAGCTAGAACAAGGAAGTGTACCAGCTTTGGTGCGGGTTATGGAGCGCTGCTCCGTATTTGAGACTAAAAGCTTGGTTGTATTGCAGGCAGAATGCATTCGGAAAATATCATAAGAATAACCTCCTGTTATTGGGCAAGGCACTGATTTGAAAATAAGGAGAGGACTGAGAGAGAGAGCAAAGGAGGAAGAAGTTAGGGGGAGAGTTTTTTAAGCGTTCTGGTGTACGCAGATCCTGAGCCGCTACTTAATCTTTATCAAACTGTTTAATTACTTAGATTTTATGCCAATTAAGCTGACAATACAGTGGAAAACTAAAGTAGATTGGTTGAAATTTTTAATTATAATAATTTTATTAATTGGTATTTTTTTGCGATTCGTTAATCTCGATCAAAAAGCTTATTCTTCGGATGAAGTCAGAACATTATTGCGGACTTCTGGTTATACAAGTGAAGAGTTAACCAAGCAAGAATTTGATGGAGATGTAATTAGCCCCGGAGATTTGCTTAAGTATCAGCATCCTGTCCCTGAAAAAGGGATAGCTGAAACCATTAGCTCTCTAGCACAAGAAGACGTTCATCCACCGCTTTACTTTGTAATGTTGCGCTATTGGATGCAGAGTTTTGGCAATTCAGCAGTAGTTACACGAGGTTTCTCTGCTTTGCTTAGCATCCTAATGTTTCCTTGCCTTTACTGGCTATGCCTAGAATTATTTAATTCACCGCTAACAGGCTGGATAGCAAGTGCCTTGATCGCTGTTTCCCCCTTCCACCTGCTACATGCTCAGGAGGCTAGGCCGTACAGCTTATGGGCTTTAGGGATATTGCTATCAAGTGCAGCATTGTTGAGAGCAGTACGGCTCAATACTGGCTTCAGTTGGATTGTTTATGCAGCTACTGTTATCTTAGGAATATATGCTCATATCAATTTTGCATTTGTAGCAATTAGTCAGGGTATTTATGTAATAGTAATCGAACGCTTCCGTTTGAGTAAGACATTAGCGGCTTATAGCCTTGCCTCGTTGGTAGGAGTATTATTTTTCTTTCCTTGGCTTTGGGTTGTTTTGAATAACTGGAATAAAATAAAATCTTTAACTACCTGGATAACTTCCTTTAAAACAAGTTTGCCAGACAGAATGGCAGCATGGATTTCTAATCTTTGCAGTATTTTCATTGATTTTAATGAACAATATTTGATTAATAAAGTTTTAGATTTTTTTATACTAATATTAGTGATATATTCTCTTTATTTATTATGTAAGAATGCTCCTAGACAGGCTTATTTATTAATAATAACTCTCATTTTTATTACGACAATATCGCAAGTTATTCCTGATTTGATTTGGGGAGGGCGACGCTCTGTTGTTGCTCGTTATCTAACCCCTAGTTATTTGGGAATTGAGTTAGCAGTTGCTTACTTAATTGCTAGTAAAATAACAGCTATATCTGGTAATCTCCGGTATCAGAGACTATGGCAGTTTATCATGGTTATACTAATTTCAACTGGAGTTATTTCTTGTGTAATTATTTCCCAAGCACCGACGGCAAGGGTTCAGGGTTCAACTCCTCGAATGAATCTGCAAGTGGCTCGCACGATTAACCAAACTTCCCAACCCCTTGTAATCAGTGATACATTTTACCCTTATTTACTTTCTCTTTCTCATCTTCTTGATTCAAAAGTTAAACTTCAGCTAGTTAATAAACCTGATATATCACCAGTTATTGATGGGTTCAGTGATGTGTTCTTATACTATCCTTCTCGCTCCTTTCAACAAAAATTATCCCAGAATAACAACTATAAGCTAGAAACAATTGTAGCTCAACCAGACAAGGGCAGATTATGGCTGCTCAAATTAAAAAAATACGGATAATGCCTTTAGAGTATTACCACTCAGTTATTCTCTTGCTCCTGATGGTTAGTTGGGATTGGGCTGATAATTTTTTCGATTTTTTAATGGAGACCAGACATAGATTTTCACCGCTGCCATCACCAAAACAGTTCCCGTCTTTGTCCAAGATCACGATTGATTGGATGGTGGGAAATTGCTTGAGTGTGGCCTCGATCGCACTGATAGCGCGAGCATCATCTCCAACGCCCCCGGACACTACTGTCTTGCACAATTGCAGGCGGGCTACTCCTTGAGAGATGGCAAGTGTAAAATCCTGGCCACAGTTAGAACTACCTTGCAGATCAATCGCATTAATTAAACCCTTCCTGCTTTCCTCGTTAGTGGGGCCTGCTATTAATTGTTCGATCGCAAACCGGGCTATACCTGGACTTGTTGTCGTTCGCCAGACTGGCTCAACATAGGTAAAATCGCGATCGCTATTGGGGCTTTTAGGAAAAAATACTTTGACCTTTCTAGAAGTGACTTGAACGGGATCGCGACTTGGTTGTGCCTCTTGTGCTACCGGAGTTTGCTTTACCTGTGATGGACTTGGTGTTAATTCTGAGGGTAAGTCTGTTACAGTTTCAGAAACCGTAACAGATTGTGTTGGTTCTATTGATGAGTCTGTTGGGGGTTGGCGGGGATCGGCAGATTCTAAGGCATCTGTGGCTTGACCTCCACAAGCAGTAACACCCCAAACTGTTAATAGTAGGAAAAACGATAGTATAGCTGAGCGGCGTTTAATATACATTTTAGTTCCCAAACTTCTTTATAGCCGACATCTCTACTGTAGAGAACTCGCAGGTAGAAGCTGAGCGGTTAGTGTGTCAGTATTTAATCTGGAAACCTAGGCTAGCTCAGATTCCCGACTTCTCTTAAAGAAGTCGGGAATCTAGACTGCACGGAGCATTTAGGACTGCTGTAGCCAGCAGTTTAAATGAATTGTCAAATCCTTGTTTGCTCTGCTCCCGATCATGCCTTCTGCTTGCCTTTACGACGAGAGATCGCTCCCATAGCCGCTACTAAGCCCAAACCAGCTAAAGTGGCTGGTTCGGGAACTGCTTGAGACACTTTAGCAACAGGCTGTGATTCGGGTAAATTCCCCTTGAACAGGTTATTATGGGATTCTCCAGTGCCTGTTAAGGATTTAACAATCAAGTTGCCATTGATCTGACCATTATTGAATGTAAAATCTGCATTAGCGGCGAGAAAGCTGCCCTCAAACCCCGATCCGCTCGATTTCAAGTTGGTTGCTTCATAGAAGTTATACAGGACGTTCTGGCTGCTGAGTCCGTTGTTGAGGAAGAAACCGAAGCTACCGATATCAATATCGGCACCACTAATGTTGACCACTACAGTAGAATCCTTAGCGGCATCAATGCTGAAACTATTAGCCGTTTTTAACTGCGCTCCTGACAGGTTGAATACATTAAGTTTTGAGTCTGTACCTTTGAGCGCGATCGCGTTGTTATTAATGGTTGTAGTTCCGTTAACAGTTTGTTGAGACAAGGATGCCGACAAATCGCGCAGATAGTTTCCCGCTTCCTCAAAGTTAAGAGGATTACCTTGTAACAGGGTGCCCGTTACGTTAGCTCCCTTTGAGTTAAGGTCTGTCTTAGAGATGACTTTAGAGCCACCATAGATTGCATTGCCATAAATTTGACCGTTAGTGAGGTCTAAATTCCCCCCAGCAATTAAAACATCACCGCTCTGAATTTTGTCTCCCACCCCAAAGCTAGAGAGTAATACGTTCCCTCCAACTGCCAATTTTCCTTCAATATCAGTGTTAGTCTGGTAAACATCACCCAGCACAAACACGTTGTAATCCGCTGCTGGCCCTAGGGAAATTGCACTAGCTTGAGTAGTGAAACCTAAGGCCATAGTTGCTGCCAGTGATAAAGGTGCTGTCAGCTGTCCTAAGCGAGATAATTTGATAGCTTCCATGTCTGAAATGAAGAGAAACTGTGTAAGCTAACCGAAGTTCAATATGAAATTAAAACCTGGTTATTGCCTGTTATTGAGATGCAGTTCTCTGACGATTGTGCGTTTTCCTGATTCTGAATCGAACTTAGATTAGTTACTTACTATCCTATTGGGTAAAGTGAAGGCGTGCCAGTAGGAATGGGCAATTTTATCAACTCTTTATAGAAAGTCGGTGATTTATAAAATTAGGGTAAATTTTTTTGCCATTGCCAAGATATCGCTCTTTTGTTACTTTGCTGAGAGCAAAAAGTGAAACCATTACACAGCCAGGTTTTAATTCTTTAGCTATCTAGCTGTTCGGATAAAAAAGTTAGGTAATAGTTCCTATTTTGGCCTAAATCTCCTAGAATCCACCGCTCGCAGTACTGAAAATTTCCCCCTACCCCACACCCCGTCAGGCATAGCTGCCTAAGTCCTAGTGATGTCTCTCAACCAGGCGAAGCAATGGCATACAATAGAAAGGCTGTCAAAAATTCAGGACTGAGGACTATGGCTGTTCCCAAGAAGAAAACATCAAAGTCGAAAAGAGACAAACGCAAAGCGACCTGGAAGCGCAAAGCGGCACTACAGGCTCAAAAAGCTCTCTCTCTAGGGAAAGCCGTTTTGAGCGGGCGTTCTACCTTTGTCTACCCGACAGATGAGGAAGACGAAGACGAAGAGTAGTAGCATTCGGATCGAGCCAACCGCCTGCCGGAAAGGATAGGCGGGAAGTTTTCCCCATTGTTTAGGATTATCATTAATCGAATCATGCTCGGAAAATTTTTCTCCAAACCTGAATCCGAACAGAGCGATCGCGTTCCTCCCGGTCAATATCTGGCTAAAGGCTTCCCAGTCCTCACTTATGGTGAAACCCCCCAAGTGCGCCAAGACGAGTGGGAATTTCGCGTTTGGGGTTTAGCCACACCTAAGACCTTTAAGTGGTCAGACTTTATGGCGATGCCGCAACATGATTTCACCAAGGACTTTCACTGCGTAACTCGGTGGTCAAAACTGGACGTGACTTGGACAGGGATCAAAGTGACGGACTTTATGAGTCAGGTGGAACTCGATCCCAAGGCTACTCACGTCATGCAACATTGCTACGGCGGCTATACCACTAATCTAACCTTAGAAGAGTTCGTGCGGGAAGATAACTTTTTCGCTCACACCTTGTTTGGCGAACCGCTACCAGCCGAACATGGAGGCCCGATACGTTTGGTGGTTCCCCACCTGTACGCCTGGAAAAGTGCCAAGTGGATTAACGGTTTGGAGTTCCTCGATCGCGAAGAGTTGGGTTTCTGGGAACGCAACGGCTATCACCGTCGAGGGGAGCCTTGGGCAGAAGAGCGGTATAGTTATTAACAATTCCGTTGTTGTAGAGACGTTCAGATGGAACGTCTTCCTCATGTTTGCTCTGGCGGTAAAACTAACCCTAAAGCAAGATTGAGAATTTCTTCTTGATTAACCCGTTGCTCTAGCTCTTCAGGTTCATAACGTCCTTCTTCCACTTCTAAAGAAGCTTGGTTAATGGCTTGTGGGTAAGCTTCTTCTAGAGCTAACCGTAATTCTTCTGGTGTCAGGTAATAACCTCCTGCTTTACGTCGCTTATTTTTTTTCTG
>DNXU01000464.1:19426-21559 GCA_003505715.1 Cyanobacteria bacterium UBA8803
TCCCAGGAGCGAGTTGTGCGATTTTCTGCTTGCTGTTTAATTAAATGCAGTAGCAGAATCATACCATAGCTGCTAATGTTATTAATTTTATCATCTCGGCTCATTTCTTCAAGTTCTTCCACAATGGATAATGCTCCTTGGGTATCACCTTTGAGGAGGAGGGTTTTGAGTTCAAGTAATTCTTCCATGAGAGTTTTGTAGAGTTGGTTCTATGTGTTTACCCATATCTGACGAGGTGTCAACAATCTGTCAATCTCTTACTAAGAAGGGTGTTTATACAAGGAAAGGTGCTACCGGACATGATATCACTTGACGCTTTGGAGACGCTTTTGAAACGCTTTTGAAACGCTTGGCTAATTACTATAGGCTCAAGTTCAAAAACAGCTGTAGTTGCCAAAGCTTCGGCAGTAACTTGATTCCCTTAAATTCAAGCAAAAGGAGGTCGCATGACCGCCATCACCATTCCCAAATACAGCTACTCATCCATCCTGAATGATGCTGCCAAAATTACCTGGCAGGTGCAGGATTTGATTAGTCCCGACCAGCCCTTAGATTTCACTAAACCTTTTTTGCCTGAGGCGATCGCCCATGTGCAAGTAATTGCCTGCCTAGATGCTGATGAAAAGTTAACGCTCAATCAAATTCGCGGCAATAGCTACTTGCATTTGTTTGGTCTGGTGGAAGAGTTCATTCTGCCCCTAGTGGTGAATCATGTGCAATCCATTGGGCATGAAAATATCGAGGCGACAGAGGCTTACCTTTGTTTCGCTGAAGAAGAGAGCAAGCACATCCATCTGTTTCGTCAGTTTGCAGCAGCGTTTGAGGCAGGGTTTGAGTCCCGGTGTGAGGTGATTGGTCCAGCGAAAGCGATCGCCGATTTCGTCTTACAGCATAGTCCCCTTGGGGTAGCACTGGTGACTCTGCATATTGAATGGATGACGCAGCGACACTTTCTCGATAGCGTTCGCAACCACCAGGGCGAACAACTCGATCCGCAGTTTTGCAGCCTGCTCAAGCATCACTGGCAAGAGGAAGCCCAGCACGCCCGCTTAGATACCCTAATGGTTGAAGAGGTGGCTAAAACGCTAGATTCTCCTGCGATCTCGGCTGCTATTGATGACTATATCGCCATCATTCAGTACCTAAATCAGGGACTCAAAGCCCAGGTGCAGCTTGACATTACTAGTCTTGAACAGGCTACCGGACGGACATTTTCTGTTGCTGAACGCGACGAAATCCGGCAAATACAAGAGCTATCTTACCAGAAGGCGTTTCTGGGTTCCGGCATGTCTCACCCCAACTTTGTAAAAACTGTGCAGGCATTAAGCCCCACCGGATACGCCCGTATTGCGGCACTGGCAACTACTTTTTCCTAAAGCAACTGCTAACGGAGAAACAGAATGGCTGCGTCCATTCCACAGATGCGATTGTCTTTTTATCAACTAAATCAAGGAGTTTGATTATGGCTACACAACAAATTCACTCAATCAACGGTATTGTTCCTAGTGAACTGCAAGAATTGATTGATGCCGTCAAGCAAGACGCAACTCAAGGGCAGCTAGCTTTTCATGCTACGACCTCCTGGGTAGACGGCCCTCGCTCAGTGACGCGGATCAAATCCTTTGAATGGGCTGGACAAAGCTACTCCCGTGACTTCACGTTGACTATTGACGAACCGGAGGAAATCGGCGGTACCAATATGGGACCGAATCCTCAGGAGGTGTTGCTGTCTGGCCTGAACTCTTGCATTCTAGCCACGTTTGTTGACTTGTGCTCTATGGAGGGTATCAAGCTGGAGAAAGTGGAAATTAGCAGTACAGGCAAACTGGATCTGCGGGGATTCTTTAAACTCGATGAGAACGTGCCTCCAGGATATCAAGAACTTGGTTGGGTCTTGAAGGTGAAGGGCGACGCCACACCTGAGCAGTTCCAGCACATTTATGAAGCTACTATCGCCTCATCTCCCAACTTCTGGAACCTAGCGCATCCTGTAACCATAAGTCCTGAATTGCAAGTAGAAGCTTAGGCTTATTCCCTGACGGGGATGGGGTATAAACTAGTCAGGCTTGCCTAGCGGCTGGAGCCTGAGCTTTCAGTAGCCCTGAAGTCACCCTTACAAGTTTAGCTGAACGA
>DNXU01000012.1:0-3190 GCA_003505715.1 Cyanobacteria bacterium UBA8803
CACCCCCTCACTCCCTCATCCCTGACATTTTTCCCAGAGGATGCGATAGAGTTGTAACGGCTCGAGCTTGCCTTTTACCCTAACGAGAGGTAGCTTTTCCAGGGGCAGATTTACCTTTCTAAGCTTGTCAACGGTACTTTGAGCAATTAGGATATCGCCTGCCTTGGCAACGTTACAAACTCGACTGGCTACATTTGTCGTATCACCAATGTGAGCATACTGAATCAGTTTTTCTGAGCCAATATTGCCTGCTGCTACTTTTCCGGTATTGAGTCCAATGTGGATTTGAATGGTTTGCTTGTGTCGTTTGACCCACTCTTGATTGAGACGGCGCACTGCCCATTGCATCTCAATGGCAGCCTTAACGGCGCGATCGGCATCATCGGTTTGTTGGTACGGAGAACCCCAAACGGCTAGCAAAGCATCCCCGATATATTTTTCCAACGTGCCTTCGTTAGGAAATACAATTTCCTCCACCATTACCTGAAAGTAATCATTGAGCATTTCAATTACTTGGCGCGGCTGCATGATGGAGGACATTTTCGTGAAGTTGCTAATATCGGCAAACAGCGCAGTTACTTCAGCTTCTATAATCGCCAAATTCCCTTCTTCTCTGAGTTTTTTACTAACGGCTTGGGGAAAGAAACGCTCCAGTTTATCCCGCATCACAGCTTCCGCCTGCATCTTTTTGTAGAGTCGGGAATTCTCGATAGCGATCGCGGCTTGGTTGGCCAGACAAGTCAGGAATTCCAAATCTTCATCTGAGTAGACATCTGTCATCGACAAATTATCAACGTAGATTACTCCAATTACTTCATCTCTAGGTTTCAAGGGGACGCACATCGCTGCGTGAATCCCCTGTCGGAGAATAGATACCGAATCCTCAAACAATTTGTCAAGACAGGCATCATCGGTTAAGATGGCGTTTCCGTGGCGACGTACAAAATTAGCAATCTGTTTGCTATAGAATTCGTTATTGGTTCTTACTCCCGATTGCCACTTGACAGCCTTTTGTTCGAGTTCTCCGGTTGCTTCATTGACCATGAGAATTGCCGCTCGGTCTACCTGTACAATTTCTAAAAGCAGGTCGAGAATTTTTTGTAAAAGTTTGTCCGGATCTTCAGGAGAAGAAAGCTCTTTACTAACCTCTAGCAGAATCTGCAATTTATCAACAGCTCGCTGGTGGGCATCTTGGTGGCGGATCTTCAGGACTGAGTTTTCTATTTTCTCCTTGCGGAGCAAGTCCCGGATCATCACACGGGTCTGATCGGGCGAGAATTCCTTAATAATTGAGATCTGAGTATCTTCATCGTCACTAGGCTTTGGGCCAGTATAAGGAAGCTTTTCAATAAATTTAAAAAACACGCTGCCAAACCGAATCAAATCCCCGTCTTTGAGTTGGCATTGATCGATTTTGAACTCATTGACAAAGGTGCCATTAAGGCTTTGCAGATCGGTAAGGGTCACCCCATTCGGGGTCATGATAATCTTGGCGTGATGGCGGGACAAATACCCATGAACCACAACAATACTGTTGTCTTCCTCACGTCCGATACTGTTGGCACCCAACTTCAGTTGATAAATCCTTTCCTCAGGAGTATCAGGATCGTAAATTAAGTAAGGCACGCCGCATCCTCACGCTCATTGTCTTTAATTCAAGATAGCGAATGCCGTGGATAACCCCCATCAGGGATGTTACGGGCTGGTACTTTCCCAATAGCACTAGACCAATTTGGCAAAAGTTTCTCACCAGTTCGCTAAGATTATTGACAAATCTTCTTCAGCGATTTTTCCCGGTCAGGACTTAAGCAAAATTCGCCAAGGAGCCACCCTAGTCCCCCCTAGGGGAGCTGGGGGAGTAATTTGTACTCGGTACAGAAGGCTCAGGAATTTTCTAGCTATGACCATGAATTAGCCCTGCCCAAACCTGGGAGAATATATCTCTCCTACCCGAAATGGGCAGACTGTAACACCTGCTATCCCCAAGCTAAAAGCTGCTTGAACTACCTTTGACAGATTATCCAAATGTCCTATACGGGATAATTTGGTTATAAAACTAGGGAACTTACTCAACACTCAGATTAATCCTAAATGTTGCGATCGCTTGAATACACCCAGCAGCCTTGGAGACAATCATACAGTGAAATCATTGATGTCCGCAGTCCAAGCGAGTTTGCCGAAGATTGCCTCCCCGGAGCTATCAACCTGCCAGTGCTGGATGATAACGAACGCGCCCAAGTGGGGACGATCTACAAACAAGTTTCTCCCTTCCAAGCTCGGAAAGTTGGTGCAGCTCTCGTTGCCCGCAATATTGCTAGGCATTTGGAGAACCACTTTGCTGACCAAGACAGAGACTACCATCCTCTAGTTTACTGCTGGCGAGGCGGTCAGCGTTCTAACAGTATGGCTCAGGTATTGAGTCATGTTGGTTGGGGCGTCACAATTTTAGAAGGAGGTTACAAAACTTACCGAGCTTACGTGCGCCAGCAACTCGAACACTTACCCGCACAGTTTACTTACCAGGTGTTATCTGGACTGACGGGGAGTGGCAAAACCCATATCCTGCGGCAGCTGGCTCAGTTTAGCGTCCAGATTCTAGATTTAGAAGGACTGGCAAATCATCGCGGTTCGCTGCTAGGTCAAGAATGGCAGGGTCAACCCCTTGCGCAACCGTCACAAAAGCATTTTGAATCATTACTATGGCAGGCATTACAAAATTTAGATCCCAGGAAGCTGGTCTGGGTCGAAGCTGAAAGCAACAAAATTGGGCAGATTTATTTACCCCCATTGCTCTGGCAAAAAATGAAACAGGCCAGCTGCGTGGAAATTCAACTGCCCCTAGCGGCCAGAATTGCCTGGTTATTAAAACAATATCCCCACTTTGCCGCTCACTCCGACCTGCTCAAACAGAAGTTAGAATCTCTTAAATCTCGCTATGGCGGGCAAAAACTCCGAGAGTGGCACAGCTTAATTGATGCAGGTCAAGGGCACGCCTTAGTTGGAGATTTGCTTGCCTATCACTATGACCCTGCTTACCAACGCTCCATCGGTCGGTCTTATCAACCACCTGCACTGACGTTACAGATACCAGATTTATCCGAGGCTAGTCTAGAGGGTTTGCTGGATGCTTTGCTGAAGTGCGATCTCGTAAGGGGGGGAATGGGTTTACCCTGAGCGTAGCCGAAGGGGA
>DNXU01000012.1:3218-5656 GCA_003505715.1 Cyanobacteria bacterium UBA8803
ATGGCGGTGAATTTTTTTCATTGGGACTGCATAGCAGCCTTGGATCTTCCTGCCTCCTACCTTATGCCTCTTGCATTCACACCACTAGCTATTGACGCAGCTACAGGTACAGAGTTCGACAAGGGTAATTTATTCTATACCAGAAAAAATCACTTTAGACTTAAAGTGATAAAATTCAATAATATTTTTAGAATTCGACTCGTTCCAGGGCTTGGCTAGAAAGCTGAAACAGTTTCACCATACACCCCGGCGTGGAGAAAAGCATGTACATTGTATCCGATTATTCAGAATTGACCCGTAACTCCACCAATGGCCAAGACTTACAAGACTTGCTGCAACAGAGCGCTGCACAATTTCAAACTCTAGTTGCCAACATACCAGGGGCTGTATACCGCTGTGCCTGCGATGCGGCTTGGACGATGACGTTTCTCTCCGCTCCGATCCAAGAGATTTCTGGGTATCAGGCAACTGACTTTATTAACAATCGGGTGCGCTCCTTTATCAGTATCATCCACCCTCAGGATCGGACAAGGGTTCAGGAATCTATTTGGCAGAGTGCGATCGCCAAACAGCCTTACGAGATCGAGTATCGGATTGTACGAGCCGAGGGTAGGATTGCTTGGGTCTATGACAAAGGTCAAGCTATCTGCAATGAGAATGGAGAAATCCTCTGGCTCGATGGCATCATCTTGGATATTACGGAACGCAAACAAACTGAAGAAGAATTGCGGCACACCAGAGCCTTTCTAAACTCCATAGTAGAAAATCTGCCCTTAGGGGTCTTAATTAAAGATGCCCGAGAATTGCGGGTAATGTACTGGAACAAAGCCAGTGAGGAACTGTTTGGCTATTCCAGGGAAGAAGTTTTGGGCAAAAACGACTATGATTTTTTACCCAAAGAGCAGGCTAGGCAATTACGCGCTAAAGATCGACAAGTGTTGACGGAAAGAAAATTGTCCGATATCCCGGAAGCTCCCTTAATCACGCCTCATCGGGGAGAACGGATCGTCCACACCAAAAAAGTTCCTCTTTGTGATGAAACTGGCACCCCCCGGTATCTCCTGGCAATTTGCGAAGACATTACCGAGCGCAAGCAAGCCGAAGAAGCGTTGCGGGAATCAGAAAGCCATTATCGCTGCATTGTCGAGACGGCGTCAGAGGGGGTGTGGATGTTCGATACCGAAAGCAAAACCACCTTTGCCAACAACCGTATGGCGCAAATGCTGGGCTATACAGTAGAGGAAATGTTGGGGCGATCGCTGTTTGAATTCATGGATGAAGATAGCCGCCAAATTGTCCAAAACTATCTGGAGCGTCGCTTGCAAGGGATTCAGGAACGCTATGATTTTAAATTCCGCCGCCAAGATGGTTCTGCTCTCTGGGCGATTGTCTCTGCCACGCCCATTTTGGATGCTAAGGGTCAGTTTGTGGGCGTTTTGAGGATGATTACCGACATCAGCGAGCGCAAGCGCACCGAAGAGGCATTGCTGGAATCCGAGCGCCAGTTGAGAGCTAACAACGAACAGCTTAAGCAAACCTTAGCCCAACTAAAACAGACTCAAGCTCAACTGATTCAAAATGAAAAAATGGTCAGTTTAGGTCAGATGGTGGCTGGGATCGCTCATGAAATTAACAACCCCGTTAGTTTCATCGCCGGGAATATTACTTATGCCAGTCAATATGCGGTCGATCTGCTACACCTACTGCAACTGTATGCCAAGCACTATCCCGAACCTGTCACCCAAATCCAAGCAGAAATTGAATTGATTGACCTGGAGTTCTTAAACGAGGATTTTCCCAAACTGATGAAGTCCATGCAAGATGGGGCAAACCGCATCCGCGAAATTATCCTATCCCTACGCAATTTTTCCCGTTTGGATGAAGCCCAAATCAAGCAGGTTAATATTCACGAAGGCATCGATAGCACCCTGCTGATGTTGCAGCATCGGTTGAAAAAGGGTGCGGGGCATCTTGAGATTAAGTTAATTAAAGACTACGGCCAGTTACCATGGGTTGAGTGTTACGCCAGTCAACTCAATCAGGTATTCATGCATCTCCTCACTAATGCCATTGATGCTCTAGAATCCCAACCCGAACCAAGAGTGATTACCATCCGCACCGAAGTAGGGAGTCGGGAGGATGGTAAGAATTCCCAATTTGTAGTGATTCGGATTGCTGATAACGGGCCTGGTATCCCCGAAGATATTCAAAAACAGATCTTTGATCCTTTCTTTACGACGAAACCTGTCGGTGCGGGTACGGGTTTGGGACTGTCTATTGCTCATTCTATTGTGGTTGACAAACATGGTGGGCAACTGAGCTGCATTTCCACACCAGGTCAAGGGTCAGAGTTTGTGATTGAGTTGCCCGGGCTAGCACTACAACTATAATTACGTAACTGCCGTAATTGTGGGTAGTAGGCTCGAAGCGTGGGAAAA
>DNXU01000186.1 GCA_003505715.1 Cyanobacteria bacterium UBA8803
GAAATACTTTCTTCCCCCAATTACCAATTACCAATTACCAATCACCAATTACCAATCACCAATTACCAATCACCAATTACCAATTACCAATCACCAATCACCAATTACCAATTACCCATCACCCATTACCAATCACCAATCACCAATTACCAATTACCCATCACCCATCACCCATTACCAATTACCCATTACCAGCCATTCTTACACAACGAACTTCTCGGTGACAGAAATATCACCCCATGTTACTTTAACGCTAAAACGGTCTCCTGGTTCTCCAGTAAATTCCAATTCAATGATTTTATTATCGCTGCTGGCATAGGCATCTAAAACCGGTGCTCCATCTTCATTCAATAGCATGAGTTCTAGATTGGCAGGTAGATAGGGTTGGTCGTTTACGGGTTCACCCTGAGCATAGCCGAAGGGTTGCACTGCTAGGGTAATATTAATTTCCGCCTCTGCTGCTTCAGTCAGCGTTACTCTCATCTCTACCGATTGACCTGACTGTCCTAATTCAATCAGCTTGAACTGGTGAGCCATTCTCAAGCGGAAAGCGAGGTGAGTTTCTGGTGGTGCCACCAAGTTTTCTACTGCTTGCCAACCTGCTGCTACAATTCCCTCCCACCATTGACTCAGGTCGGTCGTAGGCCGGATATGATTTAGGTATTCTGGTAACTCTTCGAGCGATCGCAACTGAGTTAGGGGTAACTCTTCACTGTTCACGGTTTCCACAAATCCCAGTAGCGTGGCTTCTCGCCAAGATTCGTCTAGCTGCACTACCACATAGCCGATGCGATCGTCCCACACTTCTGCGGGCACCCGTACTACTTCAGCTTGGGGTAATACGGGGCGACATTCTAATTTACCGCGACCCGTTACCACTAAATCAGCAACATCTAGTAGCGTCTGCATGATCGGGTCCCAACTATCGCTCTCCTCCAAGTTGGTTTCAAATTCCTGACATTGCAAATAAAAATTCACCGCATAAACCGCCAAGGTATTAAGATAAACTTGGTTAGCTTTGTTGGGATGGGATTGGTAGCGACGAAATGTATTCCCTTGGGAATGCGCTGTCAACGCTAGCGGCACCGTGACAGTTAAGGTTTCTATTTGAGGGTTCATCATCGATCGATAGCTGTTCATACTAATTGCGTTCCATTGTAGTCAGGGAGCAGAAAGTAGAAAGTCGGTAGAGATATAGCAGGCTAGTTCTGTAGTACTTGAGAAAGGAGTATCAACCGATGACTGGGCTTTCTGCCATTGAGAACCGCTCTATTTTCCTCCTGAACTCCTGTCATAAGAATTTTTGAAATAGGGAGCGATGTTTCTGGGAACAACGCTGAAAGAAACGGCTGAGGCTGGACATGGGAATATTAAATTCTACAGAGAGTTCTTTCCAGGTTCTGCCGACAAATATTGCTAAAGCTATGGCGCGAAAATTAGCATCGGGTCTATTTCTGATATGGTCGCGAGCGAAAATATTGTCTGGATCGTCTTCGATATATTGGCGAATTACTTCAGACAAGGGGGTCGGCTCTTCAGGCTGCACCATCCTGTTCTCCAAATCTTCTCGCAAAGGTAAATTCTGAATGTTGGGATTATAAAAGCCTTGTCGGAAGTCTTTAAATACCATATTTAACCGGAAGTTTACCCAAGTCATGAGTTCACCTCTTTCTGGGTTGTAGGTATTGATGTTTCTACAAACATAAGCTAAGGTTTGATTAACAGCTTCCTGATAAACCAGGGGATAAGACTCAGGTGAGAAGTTCCCTCGCGGCGGGTGGCCAAGCTTATCTGTTAGCAAAATTGCCTGGATCAGTTCTCGTAAAGCATATTGGCGCAACTCACTACGAGGTTGATGTTTTTGGGCTTCTAAAGCCAGATTTTTCAGTTGGGTATTATCCAGGATCTTTACACAGGCATCATTGAGCAGGTTTTTAGCCCATGCCCGACTATTCTTTTGTGTCGGCTGGTGATAGTTCAAGTTTTGAGCGATATCCCAGAAAAGTTGCTGTCGGAGTTTTTCGTACATCTCTCGATACAAGCCAAAGAGGGGTTGACTTCCTAGGGGACGGCAAATTTTGCGCGATCGCATTATGCAATTAACTAGCTGAGTTAAGGCGTTGTGCCGTTCCTCAGTTTGCGGGTGGTGCTGTTGCACCTCTGTGACTAGCTGTTCGAGTAGATCTTCCATAGTTTGCTTTCGTCTTGCATCAAACATCCTCGACGCTATTTCCACTAATGTTAAGGGTGAAGCATTCTGCCCAGAAATATCTAGTTTTGATCGATCGCATCTGGGCACGAATACTTCAGTTGTGGGTAAACTCTACCCTATCTATCTCCAACAAGTAGCAGGTTGAAGTTCTTTCTCTGAGCCAGAATCGGGAACCTCTATTATTTACTCAGCTTCAACATCCAGAAGTTATCCCCTTCGTTACAAAAATCCATTTATTCCCTTGAGATAAAAATAATTTTACTGCTTTTTGCGTTTGTACAACCAACTAGCGCTACCAGCACTAAATATTAAGATACCTAATGCAGACGATGGTTCGGGAACGGCTTGAGCAGTCACGTTAAAATAACCCATGGCCACCCCACCATCACCATCTGAGACTCGCACTCCAATCTTATAGGTTCCAGGGTTGGTAAAAGACCACTGACCGCTATTGCCTGTGGCATCATTATAAACACCATCGTTATTGAAGTCCCAATCATAGGTAAGGAGATCATTAACGCCTGGATCGAAAGCCGTGGCAGTAAAATTGAATAACTCGTTTTGGAAAATGGTCAGGTTATCGGTGAGGGTGGTAATGGTGGGGGCAACGTTTAAGACAGTAATGATTTTACTGATAGAATTACTGCGATCTCCATCTTTATCTTCGGCTTGACCAGTATAGGTAAACGTACCATTATCGGCAAAGATACCCAGGTCTAGGCTAGCTTGTCGAGTGCCTAATGTGCGAGTGTCTTGGCCAATTAGGTTATTGTTGAGGAGAAATGAGATAGTATCAGCACCAGGGTCTGTGGCTGCTAAGAGAATTGATGCTGATTCGCCTTCTAAGATTGTTGGGGTTGGTAACTCCAGACCTGTGAGAGTTGGTGATACATTCTTAACTAGTACCTCAAAGGAATCGTAAGTATCTCCTTGGGGGTTGCCATCACTGACTTTTAAACGGATGGGCTTAAGACCGTTATCCTCAAAAAACGATTGTCCCCTTGGTCCAGCAAAGTCATCATACTTGCCATCATTATTTAAGTCCCACTCAAAGCTGAGAGGGTCGTTATTACGATCGGTGGCTTCAGCGCTAAAATTAAACCAATCCCCTTCGTTAACAGTCAAATTTTTATTGCTCGGCGTGATAGAAGGAGCAATATTTTCAACTTTAATAATCTTCCCAAAGACGTAGAGTTCTGCTGCATTGTCTTTACCTTCCTCTGTCAATCCTGGAATGATAAAAGGTCGATTAGACATGTTGCTAAATCCCACAAACTCTAGCGTGTAATTCGTTCCCTCAATGTTAACGCTATCTTGTGGAATGGTAGTTAAGGGAAAAATCCTGTCTGGACAGGAGGTAATGCCGGGATATTTACAAGTTACATCCTCTATCCAGGGTTGTAGTGCTGAACGAGGAGTTAATGGATACTGTATAAAATTTCCCTGGTTGTCTTCTATTGGTGTTCCCATCTCGTTTCGCAACAGAGCTGTATTGGGAGTCTCATCAATTCCTAGCGTAAAAGCAAATGATTTAGCCAAGTGATTAGACTGGCTAGAGTTAGAATTAATAGTTAAATCTAGATTGATAGTTAAATCGACGACTTCAGCGGCAGTACCTTCATAAATTGGTTTATTAATATGACGTAGAGTTCCTAATAAGAATGGCTCTCCCAATTGACGAGTTGAACCTCCAGCACCAGTGAACCCTAATCCACTTTGACTGCTTGTTAAGTCTACTGGAGTACCCCAAAGTACCTGATTTTCAGTTCCAATATTTATAAAATTAACTGTATCAACTCCCTCATATTCATCATATCCACCAATTACATTACTCCAAGTACCAGAAGATTTATTGAGCGTGAACGTGAAGGCATTAGCTGAAGAATGCCATAACCCTAGACCTGTGGTTAATATAAATGTAGATAACGCGGTCGCAACAGAGGAATTGAATTTAAAAATCATGGTTTTAACGAGTCCTACAACGAGTTTTTGATAGATCGGTCGTTGGCAGGAAAGGTCTCCATTTACCAAACACACCATGATAGGGACGTACAAATGTACGCCCCTACAGAGGATGAATTGACACAAACGAGATACACCCTTTACAGCCATCGGATTTATGTCCGCGTTAGCAGAAGCCATCTGGGATTCCGACGAATCCAGAGGCAAAACCAAGAGGTTCTATAGGTTTCTCAGCCTTCAATCAGGACTTTTATACCCAGGAAGGCAATTTCTTAATAAAACTTGATATAAGGAAAGATGCTACCAGACACATCCTCCTATGATGTCGGGCAAATCACTCATAATAAAACCTGCCGCAGGGCGGGTTTTGATTTAAGCCATATCTGTGCAGCCTATAATATTTGTCGCTAAACCCGCCCCTACAGATATTATCGGTGTTTAACCGGACATCATATTACTGGAAGTTTCTCCCCCCAAGGTTGGGGGG
>DNXU01000631.1:0-290 GCA_003505715.1 Cyanobacteria bacterium UBA8803
ACCTTGGCTATCCCATAACCGGGGGCTATCCAATAACCGGGTGGCTTGATCCTGATCCTCACTAGCTGTCAAGATTCGGCGACCATCAGGGCTAAATACCGCACTGTTGACCCTATTCTTATGCCCTCGCAACACAGCGAGTTGAGCGTTATTTTTAGATACGCCTTCTTGAAAGGCTTGCAAAGCAGTTATTTGCTCTGCTTGGGCTGCGATCACATCTGATATACTCCATAACCGGACAATGTTATTTTCACTAGAAGTCAAGAGTTGCCGACCATCGGGGCTAAATA